>NZ_JBMDXT010000080.1:0-49498 GCF_048594475.1 Nakamurella sp.
GTGGCGGATCAGGATCCGGTTGATCGTCGCGGTCGACGGGACCGTCAGCCCGGCGGGCTTGCGCAGCAGTTCCATCCGGATTCGTTTGGCGCCCCACCGTGGGTGGGTGCGCCGCAGCTCGGCGACCCGCACCGCCACGTCCTCGCTCGCCTGATGGGGGCACGACCGGGGTCGGTGGGACCGGTCCGCCAGCCCGGTCACGCCCTCGGTCAGGTACCGCCGCAACCAGGCATGGACGCTCACCCGGGACACCCCGACCGCGGCCGCGACCTCGGTTACCGTGGCCCCGGCCAGCACCGCACGGACCGCGTCCAGCCGCTGTTCCACCTTCGACAAGACAACCAGAGCCATTCCCGGTCTCCCGAGCACGACGATGCCCACGAGCATCGCCCCTCAGGACGGGCCGATCACGGCCGAGTGTTAAGGATCAGGTGGCATGAGACTGTTAAGCATCACCCGCGGCAGGACACGGCCTCAGCGTCCGTGGCCGCAGCGTCAGTACGAGGTCCCCCATGGATGTGATGATCGCATCGGCGCCGGCGTCCCGCAGCCGTTGGTCCTTGCCTGGCTTGTTGGCGTAGCCGACGACCGGCAGACCCGCGGCATGCCCTGCGTCCACATCGCTGGTCGAGTCTCCGACGAACACGCCATGCTCGGGAGGTAGGTCAAGGTAGGCCAGTGCGCGGAGGATGCTGTCCGGCGATGGCTTCAGGAGCGACGGGCGGCGGGCGTCGCGGCCGATCACTTTTTCGACCTGGTCGGCAAGGCCGTGCCGGTTGATGAACGCCGAGACCCGTCCGCCGCCGTTGTTGGTGACGATCACAAGGCGATGCCCGGCTGTGTGTAGCTGACGCACCCGGTCTGGAATCCCCGGGTGTGGCTCCGTTCGGCTCAGTGCGGTCGACGCCTCCTCGACCAACGCATCCTCGACGACCGCGATCACGTCAGGGTCCATGCCGGTAGTCGCCTTATAGACCGAGATCGGGTCATCGGAGTCGTCGGGTCGGAGTGCGTATCCGGCGGCTGCCGCGCGCTTCATGATCTCGGCGGCCACTTCATGCGCGCGGTAGCCGGCAAAGACTGAGCAGATGGGACCGTCGAAGTCCAGCAGGACGGCCTGAGCCTGGGCGACGAGTTCGGCTGCCGTCTCAGATGAGGTTAAGGTCGGATGCCTTCCAGGAGATCTGGCTCCACACCGAGTCGAACCACTGGGGTCAGGCCGCTGGGTTTGATCGGCGGCGTGGGGTCCGTGCCACGGCGGCTTGGGCGTCAAGGCCTGGGGGTGGTGGCATCGTCGTGTCCTCCTTCGGAGTTAGAAGGGTGGTTCGCCGGGGGCAAGGGTGATGGGCGGGCCGTCGGTGTCGTAGTCGGCGCCGTTGGCGGCGCTGTGCCATCCGCTGTCGGGGTCGAAGAAGTCGTCGGGCCAGGGCGCTGGTCGACCCTTCTCGTCCCACCAGCCGGTTCCCAGGCCATCGGCCAGCAGGGCAAGCTGCCGTGCTTCGCGGGTTGGGGGTCGGGTGGGGTGAGGCTGCCGAGGTGGGCCAGGTGCTGTTGCGCCGCGTTCAGCCGCCCTGCGACCTCCAGGGCGGCGTCGCCGGCCTCGGCCGCGTCGCTGACGGCCGGCGCGGGATCGGTGCGGGTGTCGCACCGGACACAGCCCGCGTCGTGTTCGGTGAGCAGCCAGTCCTCGAGTTGGCCCAGGAGTTGCGGCAGGCCGCCGACGAGCAGCGCGAGGTCGCCGACCAGCCGGTAAAGCTGCGCGGGTCCGGTGAAGGCGTCGGGGTGGCGGGTGCGGTGGTTCAGGTCGCGGACGGCCTGCGCGGCCCCGGTCGGCCAGGTCCAGGACGGTCGGTTCAGTGGTCATCGTCGACACAGATAATCAGTGGTCATCGTCGACACAGATAAATCGACCGGCCAACATGCGATGCCAACCGGGGCCGCTGGGCAGCGAGGTGCTGATCGCCTGCCGAAGGAGCGACCGTTCATGGGAGATCGAATTCGGTGGTCGACCGCCTGCGACAGGCATCGATGACCAGTACCACGACCGGGAGGCCGATCGGGGCCGATCCGTCAACATGCTGCCTCCCGGAACTATCCGGGACGAGCGGGGCCTGGTCGCCGCGTCGGGACGAGGAACTTCGCGGCTTTGGTTCGGATCTGTGTTCACCGGGTCTACCGGAAAGTCGTTCCCGCTGGGCTCCGCCCTTGATGAGCTCGGTGCCGACGGGCGGCAGCACACCCTTGGGGATAACCTAGCTCCAGAGCGTCGAGATTTTCCTTTCATTTAGTTAACTAAAGGACTGTCCTGGTTGACTTCTGCGGGACCGTCGCCGCTCGGTCGGGGAGACCAGATCGTTCGCGTATTGATCGGAGAAGCGATGGGGAGCCTTGTGTTTGCGGGTAGGGTCATCTCGGGGGAAAGTCAGGTTGAAGTTCCTGGAGTGATAATCCGAGCCTCAACCATCTCAGAGCAAGACGCTGGTAATACGTTGACCAACGAAGGGGGACGATTCCATCTCGTCATCAAGGATGGGGTTGCGTCAGGTGACGATGAAATTTCGGTGACCGCGTTTAAGGACGACAAGCAGATATCTGAACCCCAGACCATTTCAAGGTCAAGGGTTCGGTCACCGCTCATGCTGACTATCTCCGCGAGTGAGGAATTCACCAATGGATACCTTCAAGAAGTTGTCACGCTGAAACCCACCGAGGGAAGACTGTTCCCACGAGAACATCTTCAGCAAATATACGCGGCAATTAACATATACGGCAACACTCGGAAGAAGTACTCTATCAATGGCCCGAACAATCCGGGCCTGACCTGTCCATTACCAGAGATGAACGACCGGGACGATGTACTGTTGTACTCGTGGGAGGCGGTGCGGGGAAGTTCGCATGCAGCGCAAAGACTGCAGGGAACACTAGATCTCATCGAACTGAGCATGATCAAGCGAGGCACGCCGCCACCACGAATCGACTTCGAGGGAAAGGATTGGCAACGATACATAGACTCCCGGAGGGATCGGCCGCCTAGGAGCGGTATCAGCACTCCGATGATCCCTCTGGATCGAATGGCCCTGTTGATGGGAGCGGCAAAGCTCATCGCGGGTGAGGATGACGGTCGCGTCAATCGAAATATGAACATCGTGATGGGTCAATTGATCGAGTTCTACAGATGCGTGACGATTTACCGGACCTGTCGTGACGCAGTTCTCGGCGATCCACTGGCGCAACGCGAAGTGCGCCGCATGATCGGCATATGGGGCGAGGATTGTCCGGGTCGTGAACCAATTCCAGATACCTTCCCCGGTAAAGGTGATCCGCTGGATGGCATGGACTATCCGATCGACCCGGAACTGGATGAACGCCTTCCATGCCTGCATGACCTCACACCGGGCTCCAAGTCCATCGAGGTGTTGGACTATGCCATCGATGCGATCGTGCCAGCGTTTGCGTGTCCTGGAAGTGAAGTGACGATCAAGGGACGAGGATTTGGCACGGCTCCGGGAAAGGTAATCTTTCCCGGCAAGGCGATCGCCTCAAGCATCGAGGTGGATGCCACAAGTTGGCAGAGTACCCGCATCAAGGTTATCGTACCCGCAAACGCAACCTATGGATCCATCGGTATCAATTTCCTCTACCATCCAGGGGCTCGCAAGTGCGGCATAGTTACCGGTACGTTCCATCGTAATGTATCCAGAGGCGCACGTATCTTTACCGGTGGCAAGCCACGAATCGATGGAATAACCTTCACCAGGGACAACATTTCCTTCGATCCTGCCGGAGAGGTTGCACGTCCCGGCGAGAAGGTCAAAATGACCTACAGTTGCTCCAAGAACGCACCGACACATGAGGTCCATGTACAATATTCGCCGCTCAATGTAATAACGGGTGAATTCAATGTCCCCTCCGATCAGGAGAGATTTGACTATATCTTCACCGAAGCTCCGAACAGTCGAACCCTCCAGCTTTCCCCTCCACTAAATGACATCACGGTAAAGGCATTGTGCACCATCAAACTCAGCAATGAGTGCGGCACGACGGTCGAAACTGCGGAATTCATCATACATAAACCCGCAACTGTCCGTCTCACCGGCCTTGAGATTACCCAGGTGACCCAGTTCTTCCGAGCGGACGAGCATATGAATCCTCTCAGTGGACAGACGTCACAGCCGGACAACTCAGTGCCCTTGATCGCGGACAAGCCCACCCTGGTACGGGTCTACTACTCCAGTGACCAAGACCCCAAGTTCAATCTAGGTCGGATCTTCGGAGTCCAGGTGGGGCTCGCCGCCGTGCGGGATGACGTAAGTCTCGGTCCTCTAGGCTGCATTAACGCCGGGAACCTAATCGCAAGATCTTCCAACCTGGTGGTTAACGAGCGAGGAAACCCGGAAAGATCTGCAAACTTCATTCTTCCTACAGGCTGGATCGAACCTACCGTCCGAAGAATTCCTCTCGAAGGCAGTGCTGAAGCTGAGCAACTCGTCAACACACCGTTGGAACTCACAGCGTCGCTCTTCCTCGACCAGAGAGAACCTTGGAAGAGGGACAGCGTTTCATCTACTGCCGACGTTTTGAAGGTAAGTGGACTGGTATTCAACCGTGCCCGCAAGTTGCGCATCGTGGCGGTGAGGTTCTCGATCAACACTCCGCGAGGTAGAACCTTTGCCGAACCCAGCTTGGGGCGCTGCGTCCGGGAATTAGAGCGAGCGGGGCGAGGATTTCCCGTACCAACGATTGAAATCCTCCGGCCATTGGTACCCGAAAACCGAGTCATCGACATAGATGCAGACCTCACCGCTCCGAGTAACGGAGATGGTTGCGGTCCTGGATGGGGAGCGCTGTTGGACCGTATGACCGGAGTTCAATTCAGCGAGTTCGGCAGCGCGATATCCCAAGGTAAGCAACCGCGTTCTGGCAGCAACGTCATATGGGCCGGCATCGTCAGCCGTAACGTGCCTGTAGGGCCGATTGCAGGTTGTACCCGCGGAGACATGTCCATCGTTGCCTTGCGAAGCGATCAACATGTGATGCACGAGTTTTGCCACGCATGCGGACAGGAACATCCCGTTCAGTTGGGAACCCCCGAATCAGATGCAGATCCGAACTTTCCCAACTACAGGCTGGTCATTGACAACGGGGATGTCTCATGTGGGGAATTTGGAGTTGCCGTCGGGGACATTGATCGTAATGACTCAACGTCCGGCTCGATGGTCGTCTTCGATCCAGACCATATCAGAGATACGATGGATCGTGATCGAGGTGGAGCCCAACCTTACAATGACGCCTGGATGTCGCCCCATACATACATGGGGGTGATGGAAACCTTCTTAGGGCCGGTAGCCCGTGGAGACTCAGATTCCGCCCTCTCCCTCCCTCGATTTCCCACACCCGAAAGGGAACAGTTCGTCCTTAGCGGCATGATCGATCGGAATGCAGGCGACGAGAACGAAGTGGTATTGAATCCGCTCTTCCATGAACAGCTACCCGTCCTTCCGGAGAAGGGCAACAAGAGTCCGTACGTCATCGAGGCCACCAATTCCAGGGGCATCCTTGTCTATCGTGGATCAATTCGGATTCACCCTCGAACTCCACGGAGGTTCACCTTCTGGCAACAGATACCATATATGGACGACATCACGAAGATCCAGATTAAGAAGCGAGAATTGGTTCTGGCACAGTTCGATCGGAGGGAACAGCCGCCCCGGGTGGTTAACCTGGAAACCACGATCGATGGATCCGTTAGGTTGCTGAACTGGAGCGTTGAGCAAGCGCATGAGTACTGGTGCTGCGTGGAGTTGAGCTGTGATGGAAGAGGTACCTGGACCAGAATGACGGAGTTCAACCCCCTGAACTCCTACTCGTTCGACACCGCGGACATCGGCGGTGGTCCGGATTGTAGGCTCCGCGTAGTGGTCACCAACGGCTTCAACACGACGTCGGCCGAGACTGAGCAGTTCGAACTGCCGCTTGCTCCGCCGGACCTGTTCATCATCGGTATTCCGGAGGAAGGAAGGGTCATCTCTGAACGGACATATGATGTTCAGGCGATTCCGGTGTACACCGTAGGGATACCGCATCAGAGCGAGATGCTGTGGTATCTGGACGGTGAACAAATCGCAGAGGGCGATCGGGTGGAGGTGAATTTCGCTCCCGGGAGCCATTTACTCCAGGTAATTCCGAAGAAGTTCCGGGAAACTGAGGGGACCATCCTCGAGGTGATTTCCATCGATGCTTCAGGAGAGGGTGGTCCCGAAGATGGCCCTGCCAATGCCAAGTAGCTTGTCGATTTCGTTGCGATCGTATAAGCGCGACATGCCTGCAGTTGAGTGTTACCCATGAGATCAATATGGAGATCAACATGCTTCCAGCGGGATCAGCATGAGTCGCGCCCAGGAGGAAGACTCTTCGGCCGCGATATCGACTGCTATCAGGAGTCAATCCAAGGGGAACGGCGAGACTATACCTGAACCCATCTCGGCTCGCGCTCGATCATGCTCCTCGAGATGACGCTTGTTCTTGCTCTGAAGTGGATCGCAATGCTTGAATGAGTAGGAGAAAGTCTTCTCAGCATCGAGGCCGGCGCCCGCAGCCGCAGCGTCTGCAGCAGATCCCCCATGGATGTGCTGATCGCATCAGCACCTGCGTCGCGCAGCCACTAGTCCTCGGCTGGCTTGTTGGCGTGGCCGACGACCTGCAGACTCACGGCATGACCGGCGTCGACGTCGCTGGTCGAGTCCCCGACGAACATGCCGTGCTCCGGGGGCAAGTCGAGGTCTGTCAGTGCGCGGAGGATGCTGTCCGGCGATGGCTTCAGGAGCGACGGTTGACGGGCGTCGCGTCCGACCACCTTCCCGACCTCTTCGGTCAGGCCGTGCCGTTCGATGAACGCGAGGACAGGTCCGGCTCCGTTGTTGGTGACGACGACCCCCTGCGACCGAGGGCCGTGCACCCGTGTTCTGGCAACCAGGTCGTGCTCCCGGTTGTGGTCCCGGGACTACTTGAACAGGTCGTCGACGTTTGGGTGGCGGCGCCGGGCTGCGGCGCGCTGATCGGTTGCGACTGTCCGGGCGCAGGCCGAAGCGGCGGCCCGACCTGCGGCGATTGCTGCGGGCAGCAGCGTTTCGAGGGTGTCGAGCCACTGGCGGGTGGAATCGTCCGGCTTCGAGGATGTCTGGCCGCCCAAGGCGGCGGTCGCGAATTGTGCCGCGATGGTGTCGCGGGCATCTGCGACCGCCGCTTCGTGGGCGACGTGCTGTTGCGCGTCGAGGATGGTACGGGCGGCATCGGTGGCGGATTGGGCGGCCCGGTTGACTGCGTCCTGGGCGAGCTGGTGAAGGCGTTGGGCTACCTGTTCGCGGTCTTCGTCGGTTGCGTCGGCGGGGTTTTCCGCGATGTTAGCGAGGATCGTAGGGGCGAGATCGTGTCGTAATTCTGCGGCTCCCAGGATGTCGGTGACGATGTCGGTTGCGGCTTGCAGGGCGGCTGCATGGATGCGTCGGCGGGTCTGCTGGTCGAGGTGGTCGTGCCATAGGTTTTCGGCTGCGGTCGTGATCGCGGCGCCGGGTTCGGGTTCTGGTTGGTGGCGGGTGGCGGTGCAACCCGTGATCGCGGTGGCTTCGCGGAGTCGGCTGATCGTGGCTTCGCGGCGTTGGTCCCAGTCGAGGCCGATCATGCCGACGCCGGCGTCGGGGTGGCGGGTGAGGAGCCAGCCGGTCCAGAGGTGGCCGATGTCTTCGCGGATGGCGGGGTGGGTGAACCAGCAGGGCGGTAGCACGGTGGCTGGGATGCGGTAGGTGGATCGTAGCCAGGTGATCCAGTCGGCGAGGTCGGTCAGCTGGGCGACGTAGGTGGTGGGGTCGAGGTCGTCCCAGCACACCACCATCGGGATGGGTGGTGTGCTGGGCTGCCCTCCGAACTGGGTCGGGTCGAAGGCCGGTTGGGTCACCGGTCGGGCCCGCGGGTCGGTTGCGGCCGCAGGTGGGTGGCCTCCATGGGCGCGCCCAGGGTGGGCAGGGCGGCGTTGCGGCGTCGGGTTTCCTGTTCTTGGCGGAGTTCGCGGGCTTCGGCGACGGCGTCGATGAGGCCCATGAGGTGCCGTCGGACCTGTTGGCCGAGGGCGTCGTATTCGGCGGCGTGCGCGGGGTCGGGCGTTGTGTCGCCGGAGGCGATCAGGCCCATCTTGGTGTTGTCGGCGCCTTCCATGGTGCCCGGGTGGTTGGGGACGGTGGTGAGGAAGACGTAGCTGGTTGTGCCGGTGGTTCCGGGTGGGCGCAGGACGGTGATGGTGCGGCCGGCGAAGGCGGCGTCGAGGGCGATGATGTCGTCCCAGTCGTCGTTGGGTCGCACGGTCTCCGGTTGCAGGGCGGGTTCGAGCGGCGGAAAGCGACGTGGTCCTGGATGGTGGTGTCGGGGGTGATGGTGTCCCACACCGGTGACTGGTCGAGTAGGTCGCGCAGCTGGCGGGCGAGGGCGAGGTGGTCGGCGGTGAAGCCGTCGGTGTCGCCTTGGGTGCGGATCATCGACAGGGCGGATTCGAAGTCGGCGAACGTCTCGCTGGTCGTCTGCGGATCGAACCCGAACGTCGGATCGGCTGCGGGTGTGGCGCCGTGGCCGGGTCCGGCGCTGATCGTGGTTCCGGTGGCGTGGGCGCGTTGTTCGGCTTCCCGGGCCAGGACCACGGAGGGTTCGACGGTGGGTGTCCACCATTGGTAGGCCTCGAACGCGGCTTGGTCGGGGGTGGACCAGCCGGCCTTGCGCCGCAGGAACAGGCTGACGGCCCGTTCAGCTTCGTCGGCGCGGAGCCGGTAGTCCTCGCGCAGCGAGGTGATCACGTTGGCGGTGTAGTGACGGTCGCGCTCGTGGTCGGGGCTGCTGACGGGTGCCGCGCTCACAGCGAGCGTCCGTTCGTGGCCACCGGTTCGGGAACAGGGGAGGGCGCGACCCCGACGGTCGGGATCCCGACCGGCGACTGCGCGACGACGGTCGGAGCCGGGTCGTTGGTGACGGGGAGGTCGCGGCCGTTCTCCCGGACGACGGAGACGACGTCGCTGACCCGGGCGGTTCGGGTGTGCACGTCCATGTCCTTGGGCAGGTTCCAACTGGTCGTCGCGGCCGCCCACCGGAACCCGTGGTCCTTCAGGGTCCGGTGCAGCGCGGTGGCGGTGCGACCGACGCCGACGACCATCGTTGCCTCGGCGGTGTGGTGGATGATCGGCGTCGTGTCCGGTGCGATGTCCTGCCCGACGTTCCGGTCGGCGGGTCGTTCGTCGGCGGCCAGGGTGACGGTGCGGGCGTAGACCTTGACGACGGCGCCGGTGGAGCCGTCGCGGCGGTCGAACAGTTCCAGTTCGGGGCGGCCTTCGATGGTGACCCGGTTGCCCTTGTGCAGGGTGTCGCCGGCGTCCTCGGCGGCCTTCCCGAAGACGGTGACGTTGAAGTACTCGGGGTCAGTGGAGGTCGATTCGCCGTTGCGCTTGACGCGTTCGTGGCTGGCGACCCGCAGGTGGGCCCAGCTGGTGCCGGTGTTGCTGACCCCGAAGTCGGGATCGGCGGTGAGGTTGCCGTCGATCGTGATGCGTGCGGACATGGGGACTCTCCCATCCCTCGTGGGTGTGCATCGGCGGAAACCCGAGCCGGTCGAGCAACGCGGCCGGGCGGTTCCGTCGGCGCCCGGGTGGGCGCCACCCGGAGATGGCGACCGGCGTCGCGATCTACCGCGGACGGGACCTCGCCGGGCGATGAGAACGCCCGGGATCACGGCTCACAGATCGCGGCCCGGCCTGGTGATCGGCTTCACGAATTCGGACACCGTCGTGACCGCCGGCTTGGCGGCCGCATGCTGGAGGATTTCGGAGAGTCGCTTATAGTCGCCGTGGTGGGCGCGGTCGGCGGACTGGTCGGGCCGCGGACCCAGCGGCGCGTCGCCGGAGATGTCCCAGCGTTCTCGGTAAGCCGCTACCACCCGCAGCAAGGGTCGGTGATCGTCGACCCTCCGCGAACGCGCGACCGCCGTCGCCCAGGGCTGTTCTGATTCGATGGCGACATCTGCCAGGGAATCGGCGCGATGCTCGATCGATTCGTACCGTTTCCGCAAGGCGTCGAGCGTTTGCGGGTCGGACAATCCAGCGGTCGCGTCGACGACGATCCCGACCACCAATTCGCGCCGACTATTGCCTGGCCGGGCTCGAAGAAAGGTGCGGATCGTGGTGGCCAGGTATGTCGCGGTCAGCATCTCAATCGGCTGGGTATGGACAAGGCGGGGCAGTTCGGTGGCGACGTCGATTCCGGCGGAATGGGCGTGGCGGATGGCCAGGATCAGTTCGGGGAAATCGTCGTCATCGAGCAGGGCGTGGGTTGCGGGGCGGTCTCCGAAAATGGTCAGCAGGAGTTCGGCGGCGGCGATGTCGTGGGCGTAGGCGGCGATCGCGTCGGCTTCGTCCGCCAATTGCCGGATCGACACGACTTGGTCCTGTGCGGCTCGGATGGTCTCGTGCGCGGAAGGGTTGGCCGAGGAATGGTCGGTGATGGATTCGGCGACCTGCGCGGTGGTCCAGGACTCCTGGTCGGCCGGCCCTCCGACGGGGTGGTCGACGATGCCGCGGACGGTCGCTGCGGGGTCCAGGACGAGGTAGGCGGTGTTGGCGTACCGGCCGCGTGTCATGGCGACGTAGAACGCTTCGCGTTGGGTCAGCGCGTCGGCCAGCACATGGCTGGTGTCGACGGTCAGGCCCTGGGCGCGGTGCGCGGTCGTCGCGTACCCGAGGTCGACATGATCATGGACGTACGGCGCGGACAGGGTGATCGGCGCCGCGTGATCCTGGGCGTGGAGGCGGATGGTGAGGGAGCCGTCGCGGTGGGCGCGTTCGACGGTCCAGCGTTGCCCGTTGCGGACGAACCCGTCGCGGCGCCTTGCGGTGGTGCGGAGTGTGCCGTCGGGTTGGGTGCGGTCGATGCGGCGGGTGACGATGACGTCGCCGCGGCCGGCGGACAGGCCGTTGCGGACCGGGGCGGTGGCGGTGTCGTCGACCTGTCCCTCCTGGATGAGGTCGGCCCGGGCGCGTTGGTTGAGTTCGACGACGGTGTCGTTGTCGGCGGCGATCAGGACGCTGGTCATGCCGTTGCGGGTGTCGGTCAGCCAGGCGGTGTAGGCGTCGCCGGTCATCTGGTCCTGGTCGCCGGACCGGACCCGGTCGTGCTCGGCGTACACCTTCAGTGCGGTGGAGTCGCCGTTGCGGAGGCGGTCGGCGGCCTGTTCCTCCCAGGTTCGGCGGGTGCCGTCCGGTTCGACGAACCGCCGCACCTGCGTCAACGTCGCCGGATCCGGGCGGCGGGCGCACAGCAGGCCGAATGCGCCGCCGGTCTGGACGGCGGAGAGCTGGCAGGGGTCGCCGACTAGCAGCAGCTTCGCGCCGGCGTCGCCGGCCTGGCGGGCCAGGTTCGCCAGGGTGAAGGTGTCGCACATCCCGGCCTCGTCGACGACGAGGAGCTGCCCGGGTTGGAGGCGCCACCTGTCGAACTCTGCCCGAGTCTGGGCCAACGCGCGGCGCAGGTCGTCCGCGCGGGCCTGGCCACCGGCCCGGCCGATCGACTGCTCCAGATCGTGGATCCGTTGCGCGCGGCGGTCCTGCTGGTCCTGCTGGGTGATCCATTGGGCGGTGTTGTCGGTGACCAGGTCCAGGTCGTCGGCGAGGATCTGGGCGGCGACCGCGGAGGGCGCGAGTCCGAGAACGGTGCCGGGTCCGTGTTCGGCTTCCCACATTGCGCGGACGCCGGCCATCGTGGTCGTCTTGCCGGTGCCGGCCGGCCCGACCAGCACGTCCACGACCCGGCCGGAGGTGACGATCCGGGTCGCGGCCGGCGACTGGTCCTCGACCGCCAGCGGGTATCGGTGTCCGGGGAGCGGCTGAGCGGCGATCCGGTCGGCGCGGTCCGGGTGCACCGCCGGGCCGCTGTGGTCGTCGGCCAGCTGGAGCAGGTCGTCTTCCGCCCTGAGTACGCCGGCAGAGGTGAATGTCTCGGGTGGGCTGAACGGGCTCGCCCCGTCCGCATCACGCAGTTCGTCGGGGACCGGGGCGACCTCGGGCGGGGTGAGCGAGATCGACAGCTGCTCCGCCGCGGCGACTACCCGGTCCCGCACCGCGATCGCGTCGTCGACGGACCCGTACTGGTGGCTGTGCAGCGCGAGCCGGCGCATCGCTTCGGCGGTCAGGTTCCATCGGGTCCATGTCGACCGGGTCGTGGCCACCGCGTCGACGACATCCGCCGCGATCGCCGTCACCGTCTGGTCGGGCACGTTCTCCGCGCGGGTGAGCCGGGGGAGCGTGGCGGCCGCGTCGCCGGTGACCGCCGCCGCCCAGGCCGCGGGATCGTCCTGATCGAGGACATGGCTCGCGGTCGGGGTCCACTGCTGGACGGACTCGGCGAGGTTGGGTGCCCTCTTGGCGTCGCGGGTGGTCAGGGTCAGGTGCTGGCGGATCCGGTTGATCGCGTTCGCGTCGGGCCGCCGCCCCGACCGGAGCACCATCTGGTCAATAGCGGTGTCGACGGCGGCTTCGATGTCGGCCGAGCGTTGCGAGTAGGCGGCGATCAATGCGTCCGGGACTCCGGTGAGTTCCCGGGCGACGCGGCGGTTGCTGCCGGCCTGCCGTTCGCGGTGGTCCCAGGTCAGGCCGGTGCGGCGGGTGATCTCGTCGGCCAGCAGCAGGTTGTAGGTCTCGGAGTAGGCGACCGCGGCCCTGTGCAGGGTCGCCGAATCCAGGGTCCGCCACCTCCCGTCGGGGCCCTGGACTCGGTTGGCGACGGTGACGTGGGTGTGCAGTTGCGGGTCGCCTTTGCGGGAGTCCCAATGGTCGAACGCTGCCGCGACCAGCCCGGTGGCGTGGACCCGACGGACACCGTGGGTGCCCATCCGCGTGAACGCGGCCTCGGCCTCGATCCGTTCGAACGTCGCCGCCAACGCGGCCCGATGGGCCAGGTACAACTGTTCCTGCACCGGAGCGGGCGCGAGCGCCCACAACGCGGACACCGACTTCGGCACGCTGAACGTCAGGTCGAACCCGGCCACCGCGGTCCGGGTCTTGGTCTCCTTCTCCTCCGCGGTGATCTTCTCCACCAGCGCCGTCCGGGCCTCGGCGGTCAGGGTGTCGGGGAGCTTGCCAACCCGGCCGTCGATCCGCTCCTGCCGGGTGGGGTATTTCGCCGGCGGCCGGCCCAACTGCTGACCGCCGAACGGGCTACGGGACTGCTCGAACAGCTCCCGCAGCTGATCTTCGCTCACCTCCGACCCGACCATGTCGGCCGCACCCAACGCGGCCAGCCCCGCGCCCAGCCATGTCCCCGGCGGATACCCCGCGGCGGTGTAGTAGCGGGTCAGCGCGGAGGCGCCCGGGTCGGTGGCTCGGCCGTCACCTACGGCGACGTGGTCGACCAGATAGTCGACCGACGCCATCCGTGACAAGCTCATCACCACACACACCGGTGCTCGCATCCGATGCGATTTAAGTGATCGTTTACCCCGCGCCGGGAGGCGCACGTGCCAGAGGTGTGTTCTTTCAATTGATCTTGATCGCCGATGGCTGGAGCCTCGGCCACCAGCTTGGCTCGGAATGCCGTTGGCCAGGCGAGCAGAATTGAACTGTCGAGGACTGTTGGGAGGCTGGCCGGTGACTGTCGCTTTGACGGCGGTGCTGCTGCAGCTCGCTCCGGTGGTCTGGGAAGAGGTCGACAGTGCCGCGCCTCATGGGAGCTCCAGCGGGTGAGGCTGCTCGTCGCGGACGCGGTGTGGCGAGGGCTTTAGGACGTCGCTGCGGTGGTTCCGCGTCGGGCCGACCTGACGGCGCGGACCGGTCGGCACGTCGAGTTGGACAACGACGCGCTCGGGCAAGCCGCCGCCGTCGCGTCCCGACTGAGCTGCACCGTGGACCAGGTCATCGAGGACGTGGTGCGTCGCGATCTGGCCGCACGTTTGCTCGAGCCGCTACTCGCCGGCGACGGGCGGAACGGGCCCGAGCTGTCCGAGGCCGAAGCGCTGGAGCTGGCCTACCGCGAGCTTGACGCCGTCCGCGGCCGAAGCGAGACACCTCGTCGGTGACGTCCGGACTCGGGCAGCCGGGCCAACCGGAAGTGCCTGCGTTCGTCGTCGATCCCGGCGTCTTCGTTGCTTCATTGATCTCGCCGAACGGGAGCCCGGCGCACCTGGTCTGGGCGGCGTTCTCCGGCCGGCTCGTCCTGATCACCTCGCCGCACCTGATCGCGGAACTCACCGATGTGTTGCACCGGGAGAAGTTTCGCACTCGGTTCTCCCGGCCCGCCGCGGACCAGAGCCTGCGAGCAGTCAGGCTGCTGGCCGAGCAGCATCCCGAGCCGGAGGTGTCGAGCCGGAAACCGGTGTGCCGTGCCCCAAGGACGAATACCTGTTCGCCCTCGCCGAGGTGACCGGAGCGACGCTGCTGGTGAGCGGCGACCGCGACGTCCTGGAGACCAGCTACGCCGCGGTCGCGGTGATGAGTCCACGCCAGGCACTCGATTCGATCAGGTAGCTCGCCGATCGGCTCCGCACAGGGAAGGCATGACCGGGACACCCAGAGCCGACCGGCGCGGCTCCGCGCCGAGCTCGGGGCGACGTCGATCGGACCTGAGTGACGACTCGGCTGCGGGCGAGCTGACCCTCTTCTGCGATGCGCCTGATGGTTACTCGGTCCCACCCATCGCCGCGCAGGTCATACTTCGAGTCATGAAGGACGTCGCCGCGCGTGAGGCCAAGCTCCGGATGCCGATCGGCCGCGCCGGATGAGATTCGCGTTCTACGGGCGGGTCTCCACCGAGGATCAGCAGGATCCCGAAGCCAGCCGGGGTTGGCAGATCCGCCGCGCCCAGACCCTGATCGAGCCCCACGGCGGTTCGATCGTCGAGCAATACTTCGACATCGGGCAGAGCCGTTCACTGCCATGGAAGCGGCGACCGGAGGCAGCTCGGCTGCTGGTCGACGTCGCCTCCGCCAACCGGTCGTTCGACGCCATCGTGATCGGCGAGCCGCAGCGAGCGTTCTACGGCAACCAGTTCGGGTTGACCTTCCCGGTGCTGACGCACTACGGCGTCGGACTGTGGGTCCCCGAAGTGGGCGGCGCGGTTGACCCCGGTTCGGAAGCCCACGACATGGTGATGACCCTTTTCGGCGGGATGAGCAAAGGGGAGCGGACCCGGGTTCAGCTGCGGGTGAAGGCGTCCATGTTCGACCTCGCGCAGCGCAGCGACCGCTTCCTCGGCGGCCGGCCACCGTACGGGTACCGGCTCGCTGACGTCGGCCCGCACCCGAACCCGGGCAAGGCCGCCGCCGGTCAGCGTGCGCACAAGCTAGTCCCCGACCCGGTGACGGCTCCGGTCGTCGCCGGCATCTTCGACATGTTCGTCCGCGAAGGGGCCAGCCTGCGGCTGATCGCGCAGCGGCTCACCGCGGCCGACATCCCGTCGCCGTCGGCGCACGACCCGGCCCGCAACCGGCACCGTGATCCGGTCGGCTGGGCGTTCAGCGCCGTGCGCGCCATCGTGTCGAACCCGACGTACACGGGCTACCGGGTGTGGGGCAAACAGCAAAAGGTCGAGACACTGATCGACCCCGAGGACGTCGCCGCCGGCAACCGCACGCAGATGCGGTGGAAGGACAAGGACGCCTGGGTCCGTTCGGAACGGCCCACCCACGAGCCGCTGGTGACCGAGGACGTCTTCGACGCGGCGGCGAACCGGCTGTCGAGCGGAGCGAGCCCGCGAACCCGGGCACCGAAGGGGACACCGAACCGGTACAGCCTGCGCGGGATGCTGAGCTGCGGGCTCTGCGGGCGCACGATGCAGGGGGCCTTCCGCGAGTCCCGACGTAAGGACGGCACCGGTCGAGTCCTGTACAAGTGCGAGCCGCACAAGCACCGCGCGCTGCCCGCGGAACTGGAGCACCCGCCATCGGTATACGTCCGCGAGGACGCGATCATCGGTCCGCTCAACGACTGGATCGAGAAGCTCGCCGACCCCCGGGTGCTCGCCGCCGGGCAGGCCGGCGATCCCGGTCTCGCCGCCCGGCTGGCGGGCCTGCGCACCGAACTTCGTGAGACGAAGATCAAGATTTCCAAGCTGATCACATCCATCGAGGCCGGCATCGACCCGGCGGTGCTCGCCCCGCAGATCGCCACCCGACAGGCGGAGAAGGACCGCATCGAACGGCAGATCGCCGCGATGAACGTCGAACACGGCATGTCGGCCGCCGAGATCGAGGCAGTGGCCAACGAGCTGGGCGGCTTGGCGAAGATCCTGGAGTTGGCACAGGCGCAGGAACGGCTCGACGTCTACGAGTCGCTGCAGATCAAGATGGTCTACGTGCCGGCGAAACGCCTGGTCAGAGCCCAACTCCAAACACCCACGAATGCTGCGTGGGGGTTTGGGCGTGTCCGAGGGGGGACTTGAACCCCCACGCCCTTGCGGGCACTAGCACCTCAAGCTAGCGCGTCTGCCATTCCGCCACCCGGACCGGGTCGCACCGCCCGTCCGGGGCGCTGCGCCGGTCAAGCTTACTCGATCCCGGGTGATTGGATAACCGCATGACTGCAGCCGACCCCGCCGACCCCGATCGAGCCGCGAACGCCGTCGCGGCGGCGCAGGAGGAGGTCGTCCAGCTGTGCAGCGAACTGATCCGGTTCGAGTCGGTGAACACCGGCGATCCGGCCACCATCGGCGACGGTGAGGCCCGGGCCGCGCGCTTTCTGCAGGGCAAGCTGGAGGAGGTCGGGTTCGAGACGACCTACCTGGAGGCCACCCCCGGCCGCGGCAACGTGATCTGCCGGCTGCCCGGTGCCGACCCGTCGCGGCCGGCCCTGCTGCTGCACGGCCACGTGGACGTCGTGCCGGCCGACGCGGCCGAGTGGACGGTGCACCCGTTCTCGGGCGCGGTGCAGGACGGGTACGTGTGGGGCCGCGGCGCGGTCGACATGAAGGGCATGGTCGCGATGACCGTCGCCCTGGCCCGCCAGTACCGCGCGCACGGCGTCCGCCCGCCGCGCGAGCTGGTGTTCGCGTTCATGTCCGACGAGGAGGCCGGGGGAGCGTTCGGGGCGCACTGGCTGGTCGACAACCATCCGGAGCTGTTCGCCGGTGTCACCGAGGCCATCAGCGAGGTGGGCGGCTTCTCCATTCCGCTCGGGGACGAGCGCCGCGCCTACCTGGTCGCGGCGGCGGAGAAGGGGGTCGCCTGGGCCACGCTGAAGGCGACGGGCACGGCCGGGCACGGCTCGATGGTCAACCACGACAATGCGGTCAGCCGGGTCGCCGCGGCGGTGACCCGGCTGGGCACCCACCGGTTCCCGATCGTGCACACCGCGACGGTCGACCTGTTGCTGGCCCGCATCGCCGAGCTGACCGGTCTGGAGTTCCCCGAGGACGACATCGAGGGCAGCGTGGAGAAGATCGGTCCGGTCGCCCGGATCGTCAACGCGACGCTGCGGAACACGGCGAATCCGACCATGCTGCGGGCCGGTTACAAGGCCAACGTCATCCCGTCGACCGCCGAGGCCACGGTCGACTGCCGGGTGCTGCCGGGGCAGCAGGAGCATTTCCGGGAGGAGGTCGCGCGGATCGTCGGCGACGACATCGACATCGACTGGGTCTGGCAGCCGCCGCTGGAGTACCCGTTCGAGGGCCGGCTGGTGGACGCGATGGTCGCCGCGGTGACGGCCGAGGACCCGCAGGGCGTCGCCGTGCCGTACATGCTCTCCGGCGGTACGGACAACAAGGCGTTCGACAAGCTGGGCGTCGCCGGGTACGGCTTCTCGCCCATGCGGCTGCCGGCCGACCTGGACTTCACCAGCCTGTTCCACGGAGTCGACGAGCGGATCCCGGTGGACGCCCTGCAGTTCGGGGTCCGGGTGCTCGACCGGCTGATCCGCAGCAGCTGAGGTTTTCGCCGCGGGTCAGCTACCGGGAACGGCCAGCCGGACCAGCGCGGTGGTCAGGGCGGCGAGGCCGACGACGACCAGGAACGGCGCCCGCCGCCACACCGCGAAGCCGGCGACGGCCAACCCGGCGGCCCGGGCATCAAGCACGAGCGCCGACCCGGTCGAGAAGGTCTGCACCGCGACCAACGCGGACAGCAGCACGATCGGCAGCAGCGCCGAGATGCGGTGCACGCGCGGCCGCTGCAGGACCGACTCCGGCACCGAGACACCGGCCAGCTTGAGCAGGTAGCAACCCAGGCAGCCCACCAGCACGCCGATCCAGAGCATCATCGGCCCTCCTCGGGTCCCGGCGGCGGGTCGACCTCGGCCACGACCTCGTCCACACCGGTGGGCCTCGCACCGGCCCGACCGGGCCGGCCGGGCAGGAACCCGGCCGCGATCCCGACGCCGGCCGCGATCAGCACCGGAAAGCCGATGGGCACGAACGGCACGGTCAGCACCGCGACCAGCGCCGCCACCAGCGCGATCGCCCAGGCTTCCCGGCCGCGCAGCCGCGGGGCGAGCAGGGCCAGGAACGCCGCCGGGGCCGCAGCGTCCAGCCCCAGGGCCCGGGGGTCGGCCAGCCAGGCCGCGCCGACCACTCCGACGAGCGTGCCCAGGTTCCACAGCGCGAACACGCCCAGCCCGGTGGCGTAGAAGCCGAGCCGGGCGGCGCGCGGCGAGTCGCGCCCGATGGACATCGCGGTGGACTCGTCGATGATCAACTGGGCGGCCGCGAAGCGGCGCCAGCCGCGCAGTTGCAGCACCTCGGTCAGCCGCAGCCCGTACAGCGCGTTCCGGACGCCGAGCATGACGGCGGTTGCCGCCCCGGCCAGCGGCGCCCCGCCTCCGGCGACCACGCCGATCAGCCCGAACTGGCTGCCGCCGGTGAACATCAGCAGGGACAGGGCCATGGTCTGGGCGAGGTCGAAGCCGCCGGCGAGGGCGATCGCCCCGAACGAGATGCCGTACGCGCCGGTGGCGATCGACACGCCGGCCGCGTCCCGCAGCACCGCCGCGCGGGTCAACGGCCAGGACCCGTCGCCGCTCACCGGGCCGGTCAGGGGATCAGGTCGGGCAACAGCGCGGGGGAGCGCTTGCGGCGCAGCCACACGCGGCGGGTGCCGTCCGGGAACTTCAGCACCCGGGCCAGCTCCCAGCCGGCGAACTCGGCCCGGATCGCGAGCATCGACGCGGCCGCCGAGCGGGACACCCGGGCATCGATGCGCAGGGGCTGGTACTCGAAATCGTCACTGGGCGCCCAGCGCGGCCGGTGGGCGGCGGGCGGCGCCCCAGCGGGCTCACCGTCCCCGGTGGCCGCCTCCGCGCCGGCAGTGGAGTCGAACATCGGACCATCATGCCGGGTCGAGCAGGCTCGTCTGGGCCGGTGGGGTCGGCGCCGGCGCCAGTTCCTCGCGCAGCAGTCCGGTCAACCGGGTGCGCCGGGGGATCGATCCGACGTCCCGCACGCCCCGGGCCACGGCGGGCCCGGCCGCATGCACGATCGACAGGTGGCGGCGGGCCCGGGTCAGCGCCGTGTAGACCAGCGGCCGGGAGAGCATGGCGCCGGCCCCCGGCGGCAGGACCGCGACGACCGCGTCCCATTCCGACCCCTGGGCCCGGTGCACCGTGATCGCCCACCCGTGCAGCAGGTCGCCCAGCGCCTTGCCACTGATGTCCGCCTCGCCGCCGCTGAAGGCCACCCGCAGGCTGTTGTCACCGCAGGTCAGGACGGTGCCCACCTCGCCGTTGGCGTACCCGGTCGGTTCGGCGTCCAGATGGTTGGCGGTCGCCACGACGCGGTCCCCGGCGTCGAACCCGCGGACGGTGCCCGTCCCGGGGTTGAGCTTGGCCTTGAGTGCCCGGTTGAGCGCCTGGGTGCCGGCCGGCCCGCGATGCACCGGCGTGACCACCTGGATCTGCTCGCCCTCGCAGGCGAACACCCGGGGGATGGAGTCGGTGACGACCTGGACCACCCGGTGCGCCGCCTCCTCGCTGCCCCGCGCCCCGACCAGGACGACCTCGTGCGTCGGGTCGGCGACCGCCGGCAGCTCACCGGCCCGCACCGCGGTGGCCAGCCGGGCGATCGAGCCGCCCTCGTCCTGCCGGTACAGCCGGGTCAGTTCGGTGACCGGCAGCGCACCGCTGTCGATCAGGTCGCCCAGCACTCGACCCGGCCCGATGGAGGGCAGCTGGGCGGGGTCGCCGACGATCACCAGGTGCACCCCGTCGGCGATTGCGGCGATCAGCGCGGCGCCGAGTTCGACGTCCAGCATGGAGGTCTCGTCGACGACGACGACCTTGGCCTCGATCGGGTTGTCGGCGTCCCGGTCGAACAGGTAGCGGGTGGAGCCCTGCTCGGGTGGCCGGGCCTCGAGCAGCCGGTGCACGGTCGAGGCCGCGCTGCCGGCCAGCTCCTCCAGCCGTTTCGCGGCGCGACCGGTCGGTGCGGCCAGCGCGATCGACGCACCGACCTCGGAGCACAGCGTGACGATCGCCTCGACGGTGCGGCTCTTGCCGGTGCCGGGGCCCCCCGTGAGCAGGCTGACGCCGTGCCGGGCCGCCATGGCGACGGCACCGGCCTGGACATCGTCGAGGTCCTTCGCGGCCCGTTTCACCGCACGGTCCCCGGCCAGGGTCTGCGCGGTGCGCATCAACCGGGCCAGCCCGGCGGCGATCGCCGTCTCCGCGTCGGCCAGGTCCGTGCGGGCCAGCCACCGGTCCGGGCTGCCGTCGGGCGCGGGCACGGACACCACCTGATCGGAGAGCAGGGCGGCGCCGATCGCCGGCTCGGGGTCGACACCGAACGGGCGGATCCCCTGGGCGACCAGCGCCGCCGGGGACGCGGTGTGCCCGTCACGGGCGTACCGGCCCAGGGTCCACTGCACCAGCGCGCGGCCGCGGCGGGGGTCGTCGCGGCGTACGTCGGGATGAAGCTCGCGGGCCAACCGGTCGGCCTGGGCGACGGTCGCGTCGGGCAGCGCGGCCAGCAGCCGCCAGGGGTCCTCCCGCAGCACCGTCGGAGCGTCCCCGCCGAGTGCCTCGGACAACCGGGTCGCCCAGCGGGCCGGAATCTCCACCGGGACCAGGAGTTCGGCGATGTCGTACAGCTGCCCGGCACCGATGAACCCGGTCAGCAGGCGACTGGCCCGCCGGTCGGTCATCCGCGGCAGCCCGGCCAGGTTGGGCGCCGTCACGTCCGCCGGCGAGCGGATGCCGGCCGCCTCGAACTGCTTGACCAGCGCCGGCCCGACGCCCGGCCACAGGCCGGCGGCGCAGAATTCGGCGAACACGTCGGGCACGCCCGGCAGGCTACCCGCCCGCGGGCCGCCGACCGACCGTCCGTCCCTTGCGGCCCGCGTCCGGCGGGCCTAGGCCTCGGCGCTGACGTCGTCCTGGGCGCTGCGGATCTCGGCCGGAAACTCGACGGGCTCGGCGCCGAGCGAGGCGAGCAACTGGGTGCGGTCGCGGGCTCCGATGACCACGGACGTCACCTCCGGCCGGCCGAGCACCCAGGCACAGGCGACGGCCAGCGGCGAGGTGCCCAGGCCGTCGGCCGCGGTCACCACCGCCTCCACCACACGGGACGCCTGCTCGGTGCGGTGCCGCCCGACGTACCGGGTGAAGTGGGGGGACGCCCCGCGGGAATCGGCCGGGGTGCCGTGCCGGTACTTGCCGGTCAGCACGCCTCGGCCGAGCGGGGCCCAGGCGAGGAAGCCCAGTCCGTGCGCGGCCAGCGCCGGGTGCAGCGTGCTCTCGCCGGACCGGTCGAGCAGCGAGTACTCGGCCTGCGCGCTGACCAGGGTCACCGGGCCGCCGGCCCGGAGCCACGCGGCCAGGGTCGCGGCCTGCCAACCCGTCATGCCGGACACCCCGATGTACCGGCACCGGCCCGAGGACACCGCCAGCGACAGGGCCGAGCAGGTTTCCTCGAACGGCACCGCGGCGTCGAAGCCGTGCACCTGCCACAGGTCGACGTGGTCGGTGCCCAACCGGGCGAGCGACCCGTCCAGCGCGGCCAGCAGGGACCCGCGGCCGCCGCCGGCCCCGACGGTGGTGGTCGACAGCACGACCGAGGCCCGCGGGACGACGGAGGGCACGAGGGTGCCGACGATGGTCTCGGCCGCCCCGTCGCCGTACACGTTCGCGGTGTCCAGCAGGGTGCCGCCGGCCTCGACGAACGCCTCCAGCGCGGCCGCGGCCGCGTCGGCGTCGGTGTCCCGGCCCCAGGTCATCGTGCCCAGCGCCAACCGGGAGACCTGCAGGCCGCTGCGCCCGAGGTAGCGCATGTCCATGACCTCAATCTATCGACACCCTCGGGTTGGCGGGGGCGCGGGTGCCCGGCCGGTACCGTGACGAGGCGGCGCCGGACCCGGCGCGGCAGCAGACACGGCACGCGGACGGAGCCGGCGACGGGCCGGCCGATCGTCGGATCAAGGGGTATCGGCACCAGTGGGACGAAGACTGCGCATCGGCCTGAACCTGGGCTACGCCACCACCGCGGAGGAGATCGCCGACAACCTGGCGCTGGCCGTGGCCGCGGACTCGCTGGGCTTCGACTGCGTCTGGGCGGCGGAGGCCTACGGATCGGACGCGGCCACCGTGCTGTCCGCGGTCGCCGCCCGCACCCATCGCATCGGCATCGGTTCGGCCGTCCTGCAGATCCCGGGCCGGAGCCCGGCGATGACGGCGATGACCGCGGCCACCCTCGACGCCATCTCGCAGGGCCGGTTCCATCTCGGCCTGGGAGTGTCGGGCCCGCAGGTCTCCGAGGGGTGGCACGGGGTGCGGTTCGCCTACCCGATCGGCCGCACCGAGGAGTACGTGCAGATCGTCCGGCAGGCGATCGCCCGCCGCCGGGTCACCGCCGGCGGGGAGCACTTCACGCTGCCGCTGCCCGGCGGGGAGGGCAAGTCGCTGGTGCTGGCGCTGCAGCCGGTCCGCCCGCGGATCCCGATCTACCTGGCGGCCATCGGACCGAAGAACCTGGACCTGACCGGTCGCATCGCCGACGGGTGGCTGGGCATCTTCTTCGACCCGGACACCGCCGGCGGGTCGATCACCCGGATCGCCGACGCCGCCCGGGCCGCCGGCCGGGACCCGGCCGACATCGACATCTGCGTCACCGTGCCCACCGCCGTGGACGACGACCCGGAACGCGCCGCCGACCGGGCCCGCGGGCACGCCGCCCTCTACATCGGCGGCATGGGCTCGCCGAAGACGAACTTCTATCACCGCACCGCCACCGCGATGGGCTTCGGCGGGCAGGCCGACGAGGTGCAGCAGCGCTTCCTCGGCCGGGACTACCCGGGTGCGGCCGCGGCCGTGCCGTACGAGTTCCTGGACCGCACCGGGCTGTTCGGCAACGAGGAACGGATCGCCGGCCGGCTGGAGCGGCTCGCCGCGGCCGGGGTCACCTCCGTCGCCGTCAGCTGCTTCGACCCCGATCTGGACGGCAAGATCGCCACCCTGAGCACCGTGGCGGCTGCGGCCGCCCGCGTGGGAGACACCCGATGACCCTGATCCAGGCGATCATCCTCGGCATCGTCGAGGGCCTCACCGAGTTCCTGCCGGTCTCCTCGACCGGTCACCAGACCATCGTCGCTGGCCTCATGGGCCTGCCGATCGACGACCCCTCGATCACCGCCTTCATCGCGGTGATCCAGGTCGGCGCGATCCTGGCCCTGGTGCTGTACCTGCGGAGCGACATCATTCGGTTGCTCCGCGCGTGGTTCCGCGGGCTGTTCAACGCCGAGAACCGCACCGACCCCAGCTACCGCGAGGCCTGGCTGGTCATCATCGGGTCGCTGCCGATCGCCATCGTCGGGCTGCTCGCCAAGGATCTGATCGAGGGCCCGCTGCGCTCGCTGTGGGTGGTCGCGATCGCCCTGATCGCGTGGGGCTTCGTCATGCTGGTCGCCGAGGCGCTGGCCAAGCAGAACCGGCACGAGAAGGACATCGGCCTCAAGGACGCGCTGATCATCGGCGGCACCCAGGCCCTGGCCCTGATCCCCGGTGTCTCCCGCTCCGGGGCGACGATCTCGGCCGGCCTGCTGCTGGGCATCGACCGAGTCACCGCCGCCCGCTTCGGCTTCCTCCTCGGGATCCCGGCGCTGGCGGGAGCCGCCGTGCTGGAGATCCCGGCCGCGGTCAAGACCGGCGGGGTCGGCATCGGGCTGACCCTGGTCGGCACCGCCGTCAGCTTCGTCGTCGCCTACGTCACCGTCGCCTGGATGCTGCGGTTCGTCGGCCGGCACAGCATCCGGGTGTTCGTCTGGTACCGGTTCGCCCTGGCCGCCGTGCTGATCGTCATGCTCACCACCGGCTTCATGACGGCGACCGGGGTGCGCACGTGACCGACCCGGCGAGCGGCGACCGGCCCGGACCGGCCGCCGACAAGGGCCCTGAGGCGGCCGCGGCGCCGGCTGGGGGAACGGCCGCAGGGACCGCGCCGGGACCGGCCGCCGAACCGGCCCCGCCGGTGGTCACGGTGCTGCTCGTCCGGCACGGACGGTCCACCTCCAACGCGGCCGGCACGCTGGCCGGCCGCACCCCCGGGGTCGACCTGGACGACCACGGCCGGACGCAGGCGGCGGCCCTGGCCGGGCGCCTCTCCGGCATCCCGATCCACCGGCTGGTGTGCTCGCCGATGGACCGCTGCCGGCAGACCGTCGCCCCGCTGGCCGCCGCGCTCGGGCTCGAGGTGGAGACCGACGACCGGCTGCTCGAGGTCGACTACGGCAGCTGGTCCGGCCGGGAGCTCAAGGCGTTGCTGCACGAGCCGCTCTGGCGGGTGGTGCAGGCCCACCCGAGCGCGGCGGTGTTCCCCGACGGCGAGGGGCTGGCCGAGATGTCCGCCCGCGCGGTGGACGGCATCCGGGCGATCCGGCGGGCCGCGACCGCCGACACCACGGTGCTGGTCTGCTCCCACGGCGACGTGATCAAGGCGATCCTGGCCGATGCGCTGGGGCTGCACCTGGACTCGTTCCAGCGGATCGTGGTCGCCCCGGCGTCGGTCTCCGTCGTCCGGTACACCCCGCTGCGCCCGTTCGTCGAACGCGTCAACGACACCGGGGATCCCATCCTGGCCCCACCGCCGGCCCGGCCGGCCCCGGCCGATCCGGCCGCCGAGAGCGGCGCCGGGAACTCCGCCGGGGCCGCCGGTGCGGCGGGGGAGCAGCCGGGCGGGCCGTCCGGCGACGGCGCCGCCCACCCGTCCGCGGACCACTCCTCCGACGCCGTCCCCGGCGGCGTGACCCGCTAGTGACCCACTGATCCGAACGACGACTAAGCTCGGGACCGTCATGCCGCGCCAGATTCATGTCTTCCGCTCACCCGAACGGTTCCTTGCCGGGACCATCGGGCAACCCGGCGAACGCGAGTTCTTCCTGCAGGTCGTCGACGGGCGCCGAGTGCTGTCCGTTTCCTGCGAGAAACAGCAGGTCGCCGTGCTGGCCGACCGGCTGGGTTCGCTGATCACCGAGGTCGCCCGCCGGTTCGGCGCGCAGGCCGACCCGATCGGCCCCGCCGAGACCGACCTGACCCTGACCACCCCGGTGGACGCCGAGTTCCGGGTGGGCACCATGGGGCTGGCCTGGGACGGCGAGGGCTCGCAGGTGATCGTCGAGCTGCTCGCGCTGTCCGAGGAGGAGGTCGGGGAGGACATCGTCCTCGAGGACCGCGAGGCCGGCCCCGACGCGCTGCGGGTGTTCCTGTCGCTGGGCGCCGCGCGGGACTTCGCCAAGCATGCCGAACAGGTCGTCGCCGCCGGCCGGCCGCCGTGCCCGCTGTGCAGCAACCCGCTCGACCCCGATGGGCACATCTGCCCGCGGCTCAACGGCTACCACCGCGGGGCCCTTGCCTGAGAAGGACCCGCCGGCGGACGTCATCGGCGACGTCCTGCGGCAGGGGGAGATCACGGTCACCGGACGGCTGTCCGACGCGTCCAACCTGACCCTGCTGGGCACCGCCGTCCTGGACGGCGAGACGGTCGAGTGCATCTACAAGCCGGTCCGCGGTGAGCGACCGCTCTGGGATTTCCCGGACGGCACCCTGGCCGAGCGGGAACTGGCCGCCTACCTGGTCTCGGTCGCGGCCGGCTGGGACTGCGTGCCCCTGACGATCATCCGCGACGGCCCGTACGGACCGGGGATGGTCCAGCGTTGGATCGCCGACTGCGACCCCGACCTGATGGTCGACCTGGTTCCGGTCCGCAAGGTGCCCAAGGGCTGGCTGCCGGTGATGCGCGCGGTCGACGTGACCGGCCACGACGTCGCCGTGGTGCACGCCGACGACCCGGCCCTGGCCGTGCTGGCCGGGTTCGACGTCACCGTCAACAACGCCGACCGCAAGGGCTCGCACGTCCTGCCGACGCCCGACGGGCGGATCTTCGGCGTCGACCACGGCCTGTGCTTCCACCAGGACGACAAGCTGCGGACGATCCTGTGGGGCTGGGCCGGCACGCCGCTGCCCGACGCCGTGCTCGACGGCCTCGCCCGCCTCTACCGCGAGCTGGACGGCGTGCTCGGTGCCCAGCTGGACGAGCTCATCACCGTGGCCGAGATCGCCGCCTTGCGGCACCGGATCGAGCGCCTGGCCACCACCCGCACCTACCCCAAGCCGCCCGGTCACCGCACCCCGATCCCGTGGCCGCCGCTGTGACCCGCCCGACCCGCCGGGCGGCGCCATGGGCGTCCTGACCAACCTGGGCCGCACCGCCACCCGGGCGGTCGGCGGGCTGACCCTGGACGCGGCCAACGGGGTGCTCTCGGCCGCCGACACCGTGCGCGCGGCCGTCACCGGGCAGGAGCTCGGCCCGGCCACCCTGCGCGTGCACGTGGTCATCCTGTCCGACGAGCAGGGCCGCCCCCTGTGCTCCCCGGGCGCCGTGCAGCCGGCGCTGTGGACGGCCGACCAGGTGCTGCGCGAGCAGGCCGACATCCGCCTGCGGGTCGCCCGGATCCAGGTGATCGACGAGCCCGCCCCGCCGCGCGCGCTGGACCCGCGGGCCAACAAACGGCTGCTGCTGGACGACGTGCTCGGCCGCACCGAGTTCTACCGCCGGCACCAGGCGCCGTCCGGCATCGGCAGCCCGGATCCCGGTAGCTGGGTGGTCGGCACCCCGATCACCGTGGTCGTGGTCCGCGAGATCGCCGGCCGCACCACCGGCTGCTCGCTGGGCATGAGCGCGGACTGGGTGATCGTCCAGGCCTCGCTGTTCGACCGGACGAACTCCGGCACCTACGACGAGACCGTGCTGGTGCACGAGCTCGGCCACGCGCTCAACCTGCCGCACCTGCGCGACCGGCGGAACCTGATGTACCCGGAATCGTCCCCGCCGGACGGCATCCGCGGCACCCACCTGCGGGCCTGGCAGGAGGCGCTCCTGCACGCCAACCGCCACGTCGTGCCCGGGGTCGCCGGCCCGGGGTGAACGCCGGGCCGCGGCTGAGCAGCAATTAGGGTGGTGCGGTGCAATCGTGGCCGTCTCCCCCCATCCCCGGCATTCCTGGAGCGGGCCGCCAGCTGCGGCTCTACGACTCGGCGACGGGGGAGGTGCGGCCCACGGACCCGGGCCCGACCGCGACGATGTACGTCTGCGGCATCACCCCGTACGACGCCACCCACCTGGGCCACGCGGCCACGTACCTCACGTTCGACCTGGTGCATCGGATGTGGCTGGACGCCGGCCACCAAGTGCACTACGTGCAGAACATCACCGACGTGGACGACCCGCTGCTGGAGCGGGCCAACCGGGACGGCGTGTACTGGGGCAAGCTCGCCGAGCGGGAGATCGGGCTGTTCCGGGACGACATGACCGCCCTGCGGGTCATCCCACCGGCCGATTACATCGGCGCGGTCGAGGCGGTGGACGAGATCGCCGTCGCCGTCCGGCAGTTGATCGACGCCGGCGCCGCCTACCGGGTGCCCGACGAGCAGTATCCCGACGTCTACTTCGACGTCACCACGTCCGGTCATTTCGGCTACGAGTCGCGCTACGACGAGGCGACGATGCTGCACCTGTCCGCCGAACGCGGCGGCGACCCGGAGCGGCCGGGCAAGCGGCACCCGCTGGACCCCCTGCTGTGGCGGATGGCCCGGCCGGACGAGCCGTCCTGGGACTCCCCGATGGGACCGGGCCGGCCCGGCTGGCACATCGAGTGCGCCGTCATCGCGGCGAACCGGCTGGGGCCCGTCATCGACCTGCAGGGCGGCGGCAGCGATCTGATCTTCCCGCACCATGAGTGCTCGGCCGCGCACGCCGAGGTGCTCTCGGGCAAACGTCCGTTCGCCCGGCACTACACGCACGCCGGCATGATCGGCCTGGACGGGGAGAAGATGTCCAAGTCCAGGGGCAACCTGGTGTTCGTGTCCCGGTTGCTGCACCAGGGCGTCGACCCGATGGCCATGCGGCTGGGCCTGCTCGCCGGGCACTACCGGCAGGACCGCGCGTGGTCCGACGAGGTGCTGGTCGCCGCGGAGGAGCGGCTGAGCCGGTGGCGCGCGGCGGCCGGCCGCGCGGGCGCGGACGCCGACGGGGTGGTCGAGGCGATGCGCGAGCGGCTGGCCGACGATCTGGACACCCCGGCCGTGATGGCCGCGCTGGACGCCTGGGCGGCCGACGACCGGCTGGCGGGGCCGGCGGTGGCCGCCGCGGCCGACGCGCTGCTGGGCGTCCGGCTGATCTGATCCGTCAGATCTCCAGCAGGGCGTGCTGCCCGGCCAGCCCGATCGCGCCGAGCAGTTCCGAGCGCAGGCCGAGCGCGGCCAGCTTGACCTCGACGGCGGTCGCGATGGCCGGCTGGGCGTAGCGGTTGATCGACTCGCGGACACCGTCGGCCAGGGCCTCACCGGCCGTGCCGAGCTCGCCGCCGAGCACGATCAGACCGGGGTTGAGGCAGTTGCTCAGGTCGGCCAGGACCCGCCCCAGGGTGCGCCCGGCCTCGGCGATGAACCGGCCGATGACCGGGTGCAGGGCGACCTCGGCGAGCGGGAAGATCTCGTCTCGCCCGGCCGGCAGGCCGATCTCGCGCATCAGCTGGCGGACCAGGGTGCTGGAGACCACCGTCTCCAGGCATCCGCGGTTGCCGCACCGGCACCAGGCCCCCTGCTCGCCCAGCCGGGTGTGGCCGATCTCGCCGGCCGCGCCGGCGGCACCCCGGTAGACCGAGCCGCCGAGCACGAGACCGGCCCCGATGCCCTCGGATGCCTTGACGTAGATGAAGTCTCGGGCGCCCTTGGCCACCCCGAAGCGCAGCTCGCCGGCCGCGCCCAGGTCCGCGTCGTTGCCGATGACGACCGGCCGGCCCAGCCGGTCGGCCAGCTCACGGGCCGGGTCGAGGCCGACCCAGCCGCTGAGCACCGACGCCTGGTGGATGCGGCTGGTCTTGATGTCCAGCGGGGCGGGCACGCCGGCGGCCACCGCACGGATCTCGCCCAGGCTCAGGCCGGTCTGGCCCAGCAGCCGATGCACCATGCCGGCGGCGACGTCGAGGGCGGCGGCCGCCTCGCTGTCGACGTTGACCGCGGCGTGCTCCTCGGCCCGGATCTGCCCGTCCACCTGGGCCACCGCGACGGTGACCCGCTCGTGGTCGAAATCGATGCCCACGACGTGACCGTCGCCGCCGGTGGCCACCAGCAGGGCCGACGGCCGGCCCCGGCCGACGCCCCGACCGCCCGACAGCACGTCCTCGGCGATCAGCCGCTCGTTCATCAGGTCCTGGACGGCCTCGGCGACCGCGCTCCGGGACAGGCCGGTGATCAGGCTTAAGTCGGCCCGGGTGACACCGTTCTCGCGTCGGATCACCTCAAGCAGTTGCTGTCGGGAGCGCTGCCGGCGGGCTGAGGGCGACTCGGGCGTATTCATCATGGCTAGATTAGCATTTATTCCGGTAAGACGACAGAAGTCTGCTAGGTTAATGCCACCGGCCGGAACTGATTGCGCAGCCTCCAGTGGCTCCGCCGCCGACATCGTTGTCTAATCCGGCCTGGCATCTCTGTGATCGTGCCCACCGTACAACGGGAGGACCAAGCAAAGTGGCTTTCATCGGACGACTACCGGTGCCGACGACCGAGGCCTGGGACTGGCAGGCGCAGGCCTCGTGTCGAGGAATGGCCAGCTCGTTCTTCTTCCATCCCTGGGGGGAGCGGGGCCCGTCCCGGGACCAGCGGGTGCTGCGGGCCAAGGAGGTCTGCGCCTCGTGTCCGGTGATCGACGCGTGCCGCCAGCACGCCCTGGAGGTCCAGGAGCAGTACGGCGTCTGGGGCGGGCTGTCCGAGGAGGAGCGCCTGGTCCTGCTCAACCGCGGCCGGCGCAGCCTGCGGCGCAAGGTCCTGGCCAAGTCCGCCGACCTGCGCGACATGATGGCCAGTGAGCAGTTCGCCGCCCCCGCGGCCGACGCCCGGGTGGGCGCGCCCACCGGCTGACCGCCGACGCCGGTCCCGTTCGCTGATCAAAGCCGCGCCGAGCGGGCCGATCGGTCCCGCCGAACGCGGCTTTGATCAGCGAACCAGCCTGACCGGCGAACCAGCCTGACGGGCGCACCAGCCTGACCGGCGAACCAGCCTGGCCGGCGAACCTGCCCGACCGGGGCGTCAGCGCCAGGAATCCCCGCCCGGCTTCGGCCCCCGGCGGCGCAGGTAGCGCTCGAACTCCGCGGCGATCGACTCGCCCGAGGCCGGCTTGAGCGGCTCGTCCTGCTCCTCCCGCTCCTCCAGGGACCGGATGTACTCCGAGATCTCCTCGTCCTCGGAGGCGATCTGGGTCACCTCGATCTCCCATTCGTCGGCCTGGGCCGGCAGGTTGCCCAGCGGCACCTCGACGTCGAGCACCTCCTCGACCCGGTGCAGCAGCGCCAGCGTCGCCTTGGGGGAGGGTGCCTGCGACACGTAGTGCGGCACCGACGCCCAGAACGACAGGGCCGGGATCCCGGCCTGCACGCAGGCGTCCTGGAACACGCCGGCGATGCCCGTCGGCCCCTCGTACCGGGACCGGGTCAGGCCCAGCCGGGTCGCCGTCTCCTCGTCGTGGGCCGACCCGGTGACCTGGATCGGCCGGGTGTGCGGCACGTCGGCCAGCAGCGCGCCCAGTCCGATCACCTTGCCCACCTGATGGTCGACCGCGATCTTGAGCAGCTCGTCGCAGAACGCCCGCCAGCGGAAGTTCGGCTCGATGCCGTGCACCAGGATGACGTCGGCCGGAGCGTCGGGCAGCCGGCACACCGACAGCCGGGTGGTCGGCCAGTCGATCGTCCGGGTCACCCCGTCCACCAGCCGCACCGTCGGCCGGGTGACCTGGAAGTCGTAGAAGCCCTCCGGGTCCAGCTCGGTGAGGGGCACCGCGTCCCAGATCAGGCCCAGCTGCTCGACCGCCGCGCTGGCGGCGTCACCGGCGTCGTTCCAGCCCTCGAACGCGGCGATCATCACCGGGTTGCGCAGGGGCATGAACTCACTCATTGCGCCCCCTCGTTGTCCGCCCGCGTCTGCCACGGTCCGCCGTCCACATCACACGGGTCAGCGTACGTGCGATCGGCCGGCAAAGGCGGGTGGCCGGGGTCCCCCGATCGCGCACGGACGCCACACGCTCTGGCGTCATGCGTTCCCGTGTGTTATCCCGCCCTACGCTGTACCTGTGACTGCTGCCCCTCGCCACCCGTTGCTGACCGCCCTGAGCGAGCGCGTGCTCGTCGCCGACGGCGCGATGGGCACGATGCTGCAGGCCCAGGACCCGTCGCTGGACGACTTCGCCGGGCTCGAGGGGTGCAACGAGATCCTGAACGTGACCCGGCCGGACATCGTCCGGGCCGTCCACCGGGCCTACCTGGAGGTGGGGGTCGACGCGATCGAGACCAACACCTTCGGCGCCAACCTGGCCAATCTGGCCGAGTACGACATCCCCGACCGCATCTACGAGCTGAGCCGGGCCGGCGCCGCCTTGGCCCGGGCCGAGGCCGACGAGTTCGCCACCCCCGAGCACCCGCGGTTCGTCCTGGGGTCGGTGGGGCCGGGCACGAAGCTGCCCACCCTCGGCCACGCCGGTTACGTCGCCCTGCGGGACGCCTACCAGCAGGAGGTCGCCGGCCTGCTGGACGGCGGCGCCGACGCCGTCATCGTCGAGACGTGCCAGGACCTGCTGCAGGCCAAGTCGGCGATCCTGGCCGCCAAGCGGGCGATGACCGCGTCCGGGATCCAGGTGCCGATCATCGTGCACGTCACGGTCGAGACGACGGGCACGATGCTGCTCGGCTCGGAGATCGGGGCCGCGCTGACCGCGATCGAGCCGCTGGGCGTCGACTACATCGGGCTGAACTGCGCGACCGGCCCGGCCGAGATGAGCGAGCACCTGCGCTACCTGTCCCGGCACGCGACGATCGGCGTGTCGGTGATGCCCAACGCCGGGCTGCCCCAGCTGGGACCGCACGGCGCGGTGTACCCGCTGACCCCGTCCGAGCTGGCCGAGGCGCTGTCCGGGTTCGTGACCGAGTTCGGCCTCGGCTTCGTCGGCGGTTGTTGCGGCACCACCCCCGAGCACCTGCGGCAGGTGGTCGAGGCCGTGCGGCACGTCACGCCGCCGCCCCGCCGGCCGCGGCGCGAGGCGGGCCTGTCCTCGCTCTACCAGGCGGTGCCGTTCCAGCAGGACGCGTCCGTGCTGATGATCGGCGAGCGGACGAACGCCAACGGATCCAAGGCGTTCCGCGAGGCGATGCTGGCGCAGGACTGGCAGAACTGCATCGAGATCGCCCGGGGCCAGACCCGCGACGGCGCGCACGTGCTCGACCTGAACGTGGACTACGTCGGCCGCGAGGGAGCGACGGACATGAGCGCCCTGGCCGGGCGGCTGGCCACCGCGTCGACGCTGCCGATCATGATCGACTCCACCGAGCCGGACGTCATCCAGGCCGGCCTGGAGCACCTGGGCGGCCGGTCCATCGTGAACTCGGTCAACTTCGAGGACGGCGACGGTCCCGACTCCCGCTACACCCGGATCATGCAGCAGGTCGTCGAGCACGGTGCGGCGGTGGTCGCGCTGACCATCGACGAGCAGGGCCAGGCCCGTACCCGCGAGCACAAGGTGGCGATCGCCGAGCGGCTGATCGCCGACCTGACCGGCACCTGGGGGATGGCCGAGAGCGACATCGTGGTCGACTGCCTGACGTTCCCGATCGCGACCGGGCAGGAGGAGACCCGGCGTGACGGCATCGAGACCATCGAGGCCATCCGCGAGCTCAAGCGCACCCACCCGGATCTGCACTTCACCCTGGGCATCTCGAACGTCTCGTTCGGCCTGAACCCCGCGGCGCGGCAGGTGCTCAACTCGGTGTTCCTGGCCGAGTGCACGGCCGCCGGCCTGGATTCGGCGATCGTCCACCCGTCGAAGATCCTGCCGATGGCGCGCATCCCGGAGGAGCAGCGGACCGTCGCGCTGGACCTGGTCTGGGACCGCCGGCGGGAGGGCTACGACCCGCTGCAGAGGATCCTCGAGATGTTCGAGGGCGCCACGACCGCGGCCGGGCGGGCGTCGCGGGCCGCCGAGCTGGCCGCGCTGCCCCTGGACGAACGGCTGCAGCGGCGCATCGTCGACGGCGAACGCAACGGGCTGGAGGCCGATCTCGACGAAGCGCTGTCCAGGCGCTCGGCCCTGGAGATCATCAACGACACCCTGCTCGAGGGCATGAAGACGGTCGGCGAGCTGTTCGGCTCCGGCGCGATGCAGCTGCCGTTCGTGCTGACCTCGGCCGAGGTGATGAAGAGCGCGGTCGCCTACCTGGAACCGCACATCGAACAGGACAGTGACGGAGGTCCGTCGAACAAGGGCACGATCGTGCTGGCCACGGTCAAGGGCGACGTGCACGACATCGGCAAGAACCTGGTCGACATCATCCTGTCCAACAACGGCTACTCCGTGGTCAATCTGGGCATCAAGCAACCGATCTCGACGATCCTGTCGGCCGCCCAGGACAGCGGGGCCGACGCCATCGGGATGTCCGGGCTGCTGGTCAAGTCCACGGTGATCATGAAGGAGAACCTGGAGGAGATGAACGCCCGCGGCCTGGCCGAGAAGTATCCGGTGCTGCTGGGCGGGGCGGCGCTGACGCGGTCGTACGTGGAGAACGACCTGTCGTCGGTGTTCAAGGGCGACGTCCGGTACGCCCGCGACGCGTTCGAGGGGCTGCGGCTGATGGACGGGGTGATGGCCCGCAAGAAGGGGCTGGACCCGCGGGCCGCGGCCGCGGACGCCGCCAAGGTCGCCGAACGCAAGGCCCGGCACGAACGTTCGCAGCGGATCGCCGAGAAGCGCCGGGCGGAGGCACAGGCGCAGGAGGCGGACCTGGTGCTGCCCGAGCGCAGCGACGTCGCCGCCGACAACCCGGTGCCCACGCCGCCGTTCTGGGGCGCCCGCGTGGTCAAGGGCGTCGCCCTGGCCGACTACGCGACCATGCTCGACGAGCGGGCCACGTTCATGGGGCAGTGGGGCCTGCGGGGCGCCCGCGGGGGCCAGGGCCCGTCGTACGAGGAACTGGTCGAGAAGGAGGGCCGGCCCCGGCTGCGGTACTGGCTGGACCGCCTGCACACCGACAAGGTGCTGGAGGCGGCCGTGGTCTACGGCTACTTCCCGTGCGTCTCGGAGGGCGACGACGTGATCGTGCTGGCGCAGCCGCGGCCCGACGCCGCCGAGGTCTGCCGGTTCACGTTCCCGCGGCAGCGGCGCGACCGCCACCTGTGCCTGGCCGACTTCTACCGTTCCCGGGCCGCGGCGCAGGCGTCCGGGCAGGTCGACGTCATCGCGTTCACCGTGGTGACCATGGGGCAGCGCATCGCCGACTTCGCCAACGAGCTGTTCGCGGCCAACGCCTACCGGGACTACCTGGAGGTGCACGGGCTGTCGGTGCAGCTGACCGAGGCGCTGGCCGAGTTCTGGCACCAGCGGATCCGGACCGAGCTGGTCTTCCCCGACGGCTCGAACGCCGCCGCCGACGACTCCGCGGAGATCGAGAAGTTCTTCGACCTGGAGTACCGGGGCGCCCGGTACTCCTTCGGCTACCCGGCCTGCCCCGACCTGACCGACCAGACCAAGGTGATGGCCCTGCTGGAGCCGGGGCGGATCGGCGTCGAGCTGTCCGAGGAGTACCAGCTGCACCCCGAGCAGTCGACCTCGGCGCTGGTCGCGCACCATCCCGAGGCCAAGTACTTCGCGGCCCGATGACCGGCACCGGGCGCTCGGCCGAGCTCCGCGCGGTGCTGTTCGACGTCGACGGGACGGTGGTCGACTCCGAGCCCCTGTGGGCCGACGCGATGCGGCTGATCGCGGCCGACCTGGGCGGCTCGCTGACCGAGGAGATGCTGGCCCGCACGACCGGCCTGTCGGTGCCGGCGTCGGTCGACCTGATGCTGGCCGAGCTCGGGTCGGACCGGCCGCCGGCGGAGGTCACCCGGCAGCTGCTGGAGCGGGCCGCCGAGGTCTTCGCCCAGGAGCTGATGTGGCAGCCCGGCGCCCAGGAACTCGTCGACGCGCTGCGCGCGGCCGGCGTGACCACCGCGCTGGTGACCAGCTCGCCGCGGATCGTCGTCGACGTGGCCATGCGGCGGCTCGGAGCGCACCGCTTCGACCTGTCGGTCTGCGGCGACGAGGTGGCCGCGGCCAAGCCCGATCCCACGCCGTACCTGCTGGCCATGCAGCGGCTGGGCCGGCCGGCGGACGAGTGCCTGGCCGTGGAGGACTCGCCGTCGGGAACCGCGGCGGCGGTCGCGGCCGGGATCCCGGTGCTGGTGGTGCCGTCCGAGGTGCCGGTGCCGGAGGGGCCGGGCCGGGTGTTCGCCGCGTCCCTGCTCGAGGCCACGGTCGACGAGCTGCGGCACCTGCATTCGGCGTTCCATCGGGCCCGGCCCGGGGCACAGGGGTGAGGTGCAGCGTTCCGTCGCCGTAGCCGGCCCCGCCCCGCCCGATCTGGTCTGGATCCGCTACGTCCGGCCCGACCGGTGGCCGGGCTGGTCGCCGCAGATCCAGGGGGTCGACTACGCCGGGGACGAGCTGGCCCCGGGCACGGCCGGGGTCGTCCGCGGGCCGTGCGCGCTGGCCGTCCCGTTCGAGATCCTCGCCGTCGACGCGCAGCGCCGCTCCTGGACCTGGCGGGTGCAGCCGCCGGTCGTCGGCGCGCTCACCCTGGTGCACGGGGTCGAGCCGGCCGGCTCGGGCACCCGCACCACGCTGGACGTGTCCGGACCGGCCCCGGTGGTGCTGGCCTACCTGCCCGTGGCCCGGCTCGCGCTGGGGCGGCTGGTGCGGTGAGACGCCCCGACCCGGCCCGGTTGAAACGCCGCGGGTGCACTGTCACGATGGCGTCGGCGCGCCCGGGTCCCGCTGGCCGGCGGGGTTCGTCACGACGCCGGCCGGGCCGGACCGGCGAGAGAGGAACCCTGCCATGACCGTTGACCACGTTCCCGTCCGGCTCGTCGTGGACGGGGTGGACCGGGTCGCCGCGCTGGACGCCCGGCTCACCGTGCTCGACGCGCTGCGCGACGAGTTCGGCGTGATGTCGGTCAAGAAGGGCTGCGACCACGGGCAGTGTGGGGCCTGCACGGTGATCGCCGACGGGCGCCGGATCGTGTCCTGCCTGGCCCTGGCCGCGTCCTACGACGGGGCCGCGATCACCACGGCGGCCGGCCTGGGCACGCCGGACGATCTCGGACCGATGCAGCGGTCGTTCGCCGAGCACGACGCCCTGCAGTGCGGGTACTGCACGCCCGGGCAGATCTGCTCCGCGGTGGCGATGCTCGACGAGGCCAGGGCCGGGATGCCCAGCCACGTCAGCCCCGACGTCCGCGACCCGCAGGTGGACCTGACGGCCACCGAGATCCGGGAACGGATGAGCGGCAACCTGTGCCGGTGCGGCGCCTACGTCAACATCGTCGCCGCCATCGAAGCGGTGGTGGCGGCCGACCTCGCCGGACCGGGCGGAGACCGCTGATGAGGCCCTTCACGTACGAGCGGGCGAGCACCGTCGACGACGCGCTGGCCCGGATCGGGCCGGACGCGGTGTTCCTCGCCGGCGGGACCAACCTGGTCGATCACCTGCGCCTCGGGATCCGTTCCGCGGCAAGGGTTGTGGACGTGTCGCGGCTGCCGTTCGCCGAGGTGGCCCGGCGCCCCGACGGCGGCCTGGTGATCGGCGCCGGCGTGCGCAACAGCGATCTGGCGGCCCATCCGCTGGTGCGCGAGCAGTTCCCGTTCCTCACCCAGGCGATCGTGGCCGGGGCGTCCGGCCAGCTCCGCAACATGGCGACCACCGGGGGAAACCTGTTGCAGCGCACCCGGTGCGTGTACTTCCAGGACCTCACGACGCCGTGCAACAAGCGGGAGCCGGGGACGGGCTGTTCGGCCGCGGAGGGCTTCGGCCGGTACAACGCGATCCTGGGCACGTCCCCGGCCTGCGTGGCGGTGCACCCGTCCGACCTGTGCGTGCCGCTGGCCGCGCTGGACGCCGAGGTCGTGGTGGCCGGACCGGGTGGCCCGCGCCGGATCCCGTTCGGCGAGTTCCACCGGCTGCCGGGGGACCGGCCCGAGCTGGACACCACGCTCGACCCGGCCGAGCTGATCACCGCGGTCGAGATCCCGCCGCTGCCGTTCGCCGTCCGGTCCCGGTACCGCAAGGTCCGCGAGCGTGCCTCCTACGCGTTCGCGCTGGTCTCCGTGGCGGCCGCGGTGGACGTGCGCGACGGCGTGGTGCAGGACGTGCGGCTGGCCCTGGGCGGGGTCGCGCACCGCCCGTACCGGGCGCGGGTCGCGGAGGCGGCGCTGCGCGGGCAGCCGGCGACCGCGGACCGGTTCCGCACGGCGATCGAGCAGGAACTGGCCGCGGCGGAACCGGGGGAGCAGAACCGGTTCAAGGTGCCCCTGGTGCGCAACACCGTCGTGGCCGTGCTGAGCGAGCTGACCTCCGGCGGTGCGCGATGAGCGCCGAGCCGCAGACCCGGCGGCCGGCGGGGACCGCCGCGGTCGCGGATTCCGCGCGGATGCGGGTGGACGCCCCGGCCAAGGTCACCGGCAGCGCGCCGTACGCCTACGAACAACCGGTCGACCACCCGGCCTACCTGTTCCCGCTGGTGTCGACGGTCGCCCGGGGCACGATCACCGGCATCGACGACGCCGATGCGGCGGCGCTGCCCGGCGTCCGGCTGATCCTGACCCACCGCAACGCGCCGCGGACCCGGCTGCGGACGGACGCGCCGCTGATCATCCTGCAGTCCCCCGAGGTGTCCTACCGGGGCGAGTTCGTCGGGGCGGTGGTCGCGGACACGGCCGCGATCGCCCGGCAGGCGGCGGCCCTGATCGAGGTGACCTACCAGGAGCAGCCGGCCGAGCTGGGCTTCGGCCCGGACCACCCGGCCGCCTTCGTACCCCGCCGGGTCAACGCCTTCAAGCACGGCGCCTACGAGCGGGGCGAGCCGGACGCCGGCCTGCGCCAGGGGATCTCGATCGAGGCGCAGTACAGCACGCCGATGGAGTTCCACTCGCCGATCGAGCCGCACACCGTCACCGCCATCTGGCACGAGGCGTCCAAGCTGGCCCCGGCCGAGGTCCGGCTGACCCTCTACGACGCCAACCAGGGCACCGGGGTGCACGGAGCGATGCTGGCGCCGGTGCTGGGCCTGCTGCCCAACCAGATCGAGGTGATCTCGCCCTACGTCGGCGGGTCGTTCGGGACCAAGGGCTGGCCGCACCCACACCTGGTGCTGGTGGCGATGGCGGCCAAGCTGCTGCCCGGACGGGCCGTCAAGTACGCGATGACCCGGCAGCAGATGTTCCGGACGACCGGGCACCGCCCGGCCAGCGTGCAGCGCATCCGCGCGACCGCCGACGAGACCGGCCGGCTGATCGCGGTGGACCACCAGAGCTGGGCGCCCACCGCCAAGGTGAAGCGGTACGTCGACCAGACCCTGTCGGCCACCCGCACGCTGTACGCCGTGCCGCACCTGCGCACGATCCATCACGCCGTCGAACAGGACTCCGCGCCAGGGGTTTTCATGCGGGCGCCGGGCGAGATGACGGGCATGTTCGCGCTGGAGACGGCACTGGACGAACTGGCCGACCGGGTCGGCGTCGACCCGATCGAGCTGCGCATCCGCAACGAGCCGGACCGCGACCCGGAAACCGGAAAGCCTTTCAGCACGCGCAATCTCGTCGCCTGCCTGCGCGAGGGGGCTGAGCTGTTCGGGTGGTCGGAACGGGCACCGGTGGGCACCCGGCGCGACGGCGAATGGCTGGTCGGGATGGGGGTGGCCGCGGCCACCTTCCCCAGCTTCTCGCTCGTGCCGAGCCGGGCCGGCATCGCCTTCTCGGGCGGCCGGTACCGGGTGGAGCTGCAGGCCAGCGACATCGGCACCGGAGCCTGGACGATCCTGCCGCAGATCGCCGCGGACGCGCTCGGCGTCCCGATCGACCTGGTCGACGCCGAGATCGGCCGGTCCGGGCTGCCCTGGGCAATGCCGGCCGGCGGGTCCGGCGGCACCTACGGCTGGGGTGACGCCATCGCCGCCGCGGCGCGCAAGTTCCGGCGCAAGTACGGCGACCGTCCGGCGCAGGGCGACCGGGTGACCGCGTTCGGCCGCCTGCCGCGCGGCGCCCGGAGCTACTCGCGGCATGCCTTCGGTGCCCACTTCGCCCAGGTCCGGGTCAGCGACGTGACCGGCGAGGTGCGGGTCGAGAAGATGCTCGGCGTCTTCGCCGGCGGCCGGATCGTCAACCCGCGGACGGCCCGCAGCCAGCTGATCGGCGGCATGACCATGGGCATCTCGGCCGCCCTGCACGAGGAGGGGTACCTGGACGAGCGGTTCGGGCACGTGGTCAACGGTGACCTCGCCGGCTACCACATCGCCGCCCACGCCGACGTGGTCGGGCTCGAGGCGATCTGCCTGGAGGAGTTCGACCCGTGGTTCGGCGCGACCGGGGCCAAGGGCATCGGCGAGCTCGGCATCGTCGGCGTGCCGGCCGCGATCGGTAACGCCGTCCACCGGGCCACCGGCGTGCGCCTGCGGGACCTGCCGTTCACTCCCGACCGGCTGTTCACCGCCTGGGAGTGAGGACGGCGGCGGGGCCGGCGCGGCGCCCGGTCAGGCCTCGCGGGCCGCGAGGATCTGCTCGCGCAGGATGTCGGCATGCCCGCAGTGGTGGGCCAGCTCCCGCAGCACCTGCAGTTCCAGCGCCCACACCGGCCGGGTACCGCGGCCGTCGACGACGTCGTCGGGTCGCCGGCCCGCCATCACCTCCCGGGATCGCAGCCACCGCGCCCGGTAGGCGGCTCCGACGCTCTCGATCGTGTCGGCCGGGGACAGGGTGAACGACCCGTCGACGGTGCGGGCGATGCCGATCTCCGTCGCGGATTGCCCGGTGACCGCCTGGTCGAACCAGACGCCCTCGACGAAGGTCAGATGCTTGACCAGGCCGAGCAGGGTCGTCTTCGACGGCACCAGCCGGCGCCGCGCCTCCTGCTCGGTCAACCCGTCGAGGCAGCCACCGAGGCGGCCGCGGTACTCGTCGATGAGCTCGGCGATCCGGGCCCGCTGGTCATCGACCCACTCCGGATCCGCCCGGTCGCCCGGGCCGTCGTCAGGCACCGGCCCAGCGTACGTAAGGTGCCTGTCCGTGCATGTACTGCTGCCTCCGTCGGAGACCAAGGCGCCCGGGGGCGACGGACCCCCGCTCGACCCGGCCGCGCTGGGGTTCCCCGCGCTCGGCCCGGTGCGGGACGAGCTGATCGGCCGCCTGGTCGAGCTGTGCGCCGACCCGGCCCGCGCCCGGCCCGCGTTGGGCCTGTCCGCCCGGCAGGACGCGGAGATCGCCGTCTCGGCGTCCGTGCGGACCAGCCCGACCCGGCCGGCCCTGCAGCGGTACACCGGTGTGCTGTACGACCAGCTCGACGTCGCCGGGCTGCCGCCGGCGGCCCGGGCCCGCGCGGCCGACCGGCTGCTCATCGCCTCGGCCCTGTTCGGCCTGGTCCGCGGCGGGGACCCGATCCCGGCCTACCGGTTCTCGGCCGGTTCCCGGCTCCCCGGCAGCGGCCCGGTCGCCGCCCGCTGGCGCCCGGCGCTGGCGCCCGTGCTCGCCGACCTGGACGGGCTGGTGGTCGATCTGCGGTCCGGGGCCTACGCCGCGTTCGCCCCGGCCCCCGGGGCGGTCACCGTCCGGGTGCTGTCCGAGGCGGTGCCCGGCGACCCGGCCAGCCGGAGCGTGGTCAGCCATCTCTCCAAGGCGGCCAAGGGTCGGCTGGCCCGGGCCCTGGTCGCCACCCGCGCGGTGGTCGAGGACGTGCCCGCCCTGATCCGGGTGGCGCGGCGGGCGGGCCTGCGGATCGAGCGGACCGGCGAGCGGACGATCGACGTGGTGACCTGACGCCGGCGGTGGGCCCGGCTCAGGCGACGGTCGCCGGCCGGTAGGTGGGCAGCAGGCCGTCCGGATTGAAGGTGAACACGCCCCGGCCGATGGTGATGCGCCGGCGGCAGGACGGGCAGACCACCTGGCAGCCGCTGATCTCGAGCGTGGAGCGGCCGTCGGAGGAGACCGAACCGAGCCGGCTCTCCCGCCCGCACGACACACACCCGACCCGCACTTCCTGAACCATGGTCCCCCCTGAACGGACGCGCCGATGCGTTACCGAGCGTAGCTCAATGCGCGCGGAACGCAACTGTTCACCCCTTTGCCTGGGCGAACACGCTCGGTCGCCGTCGTGACGCGGATCGTTGCGCATCACGGGGCCGCCGATCCGCGGCGCCGCTCCTGATCCAGCAGCGGCTCGAGGTCGGCCAGCCGGTCGAGCCCGCGCACCGCCTGGACCATCCGGTGGTTGCCCTCCAGGTCGGCCCGGTGCCGGTGCAGGAAGTTCCAGTAGCCGGCGGTGAACGGGCAGGCGTCCTCGCCCACCCGGACCGTCGGCCGGTACCGGCACGGGCCGCAGTAGTCGCTCATCCGGTTGATGTAGGCGCCACCGGCGGCGTAGGGCTTGGTGGTGATCCGGCCGCCGTCGGCGAACTGCGACATGCCCACCACGTTGGCGACCATGACCCACTCGTACCCGTCGACGAAGGCCCGGTGGAACCAGTCGGTGACCTCGTCCGGGCGCCAGCCACGCTGCAGCGCCCAGTTGCCCAGCACCATCAGCCGCGGGATGTGGTGCACCCAGCCGTGGTCGCGCAGGTCCGCCAGCACGCCGGACAGGCAGCGGGCCTGCACCGCATCGGCGTCCAGTTCGGCGAACCAGTCCGGCAGGGCCCGCCGGGCCCGCAACGCGTTGCCGGCGGGGTAGTCCGCGCCGAGATGCCAGTACAGATGCCAGACGTAGTCGCGCCAGCCGATGATCTGGCGCACCGCTCCCTCCGCCGCCGCGATGGACACGGCGCCGTCCCGGTAGGCCTGCTCGATGCGCTGCACCACCTCGATCGGATCCAGCAGGCCCAGGTTCAGCGGCGCCGACAGCAACGAATGGGCCATCCAGGCGTCGTCCGCGAGCATCGCGTCCTCGTACCGGCCGAAGAACGGCAGGCGCTCGGCGACGAACCGGTCCAGCACCCGCAGGGCCTCGGCCCGGGTGGCGGCGAACCGGCGCGGCCCGTCCCGGCCGATGAACGCCACGTCGCCGTCGCGCGCCCAGCGGTCCAGGTCCGCGCGGACCTGCTCGTCGATCTCGTCCTCCTCGGGCCACCAGGGCTCGGGTACCCCGAGGGTGTGCGGCGTCCCGGCCGTCGCGCGCCGGCCGGGACGCTTCGGCGGGGGCTCCCGGTTCTCCTCGTCGAAGTTCCACCGGCCCCCGGCCGGCTCGTCGCCGTCCATCAGCACGTCCAGCCGCCGCCGGGCGGCCCGATAGTGGTCCTCCATCAACAGCCGCCGCGCGCCCCGACCCTCCGTCCAGGCGGCGAACTCGTCCATCCCGGTGGCGAACCCCCGGGCCGGCAGCACCTGCACCTCCGGGCGTGCCCGGACGAACGCGAGGGCGGCGCGGGTCGTGGGATGGCACACCGACAGGGGCCCGCCGGACGCCCGCCCGTCCAGGGCCTCGGCGTACCCGCCGACCTGCCGGAAGTCGCAGCGCTCGCCGAGCTCGGCCGCGCGGTGCCGGATCGCCGACAGCACCAGGTGCGCCTTCTGCCGGTGGAACCGGCGGCGCACGAACGCCCGCCGGGACTCCACCAGCAGCACCGGCTGGTCGTCGGCGTCCAGGAAGTGCGGGCCGAGGTGGTCGCCGAACAGCCACCGGGTGGGGGAGGACGCGCTCACTCCATCCGGATTCCCCGCGCTGCGGGTACGCAATCAACGCCGGTTCGTCCTCGGTCGGCATGGGCCCGGGCAGCGGTCATCGACACGGGCGAACGCTGCTCATCGAAGGTCCGGATGGACGCGCGACACCGAGTGCAGCCGGTCACTCTGCGGGCCGGTTGATCGCCCTCATCAGGTCGGCCAGGGCGTCGGTCAGGTCGGCGAGGTCGGCAACCGGATTCATGATCAGGCTGCGCAACTCGAAGATGGCCTTCCCGCCCGGGTCCACCCGGTCGCCGTAGGGCCCATAGGTCCGCAGGGCCGTCCGCTCGACGGTCGTGCCGGGATAGTGCTGGCGGGTCATCAGATCCCGGCTGACGGCGACATCCTCGGTCGCGCTGGCCGGCGGCAGAAGGGCGGCGATCCACCGGGCAAAGCTCACCCGGCCCAGATCCAGCTCGTCGTCCCCGCGGAAGACCGGACTGTCCGGCCCGGCCTCCTCATCGACGAAGCTGTTGACCACGTCGAGCAACGCACCCAGCAGCCGGTCGGCATCCAGGACGACACCCGTCTGCGCGTGCAACTGCGCGAGCACCCCGGCGTAATCGGTCTTGGCGATGAGCAGGCCCGCCTGGGTTCCGGCATTTCGGTAGGCGATCGGCGCCTGCGCCATCACCGACAGCACGGCCGCGATGCCGGCCTGGGCCCGCTCAGCGGCCGGTCCATCCAACCGCGCGCGGTTCGGCTGCCGGCTCTTGACCGCGTCGACGCACCGCCGGTACAGGTCGCTGGGGGCATCGAGATGGGCGTAGGCGGTCAGGAACTGGCGGACATCCTGCTGCCACCCCTCCGGCCAGGTGCGGACGTCGCCCAGTTCCCGCCCCGACACCAGACGCTCGAGACCATCGATGGTGAATCCGCCGGTCAGCTGCAGCTGACCGCTGAGCAGGGAGTTCGGCGACGCGGCGAACTCCACCTGCTCACGCCAGCTGCCACCCAGTCGGGGAATGCGATCGAGCCCGACCCAGCGGTCCGTGGCCCACCAGCCCTGGGTACCGCCGAGGGGGGTACCGGCCAGATACCCCTTGGACTCGTGCGCCAGGCTGACCCTGCGCATGGCGTCGATGTCGTCCCGGACATCCTGGACGACCTGCTGCAGGGCGGGCAGCTGCGTGTGCTCGTCGAAGGCGTCGGTGACGAACTCGACCCGGGAGTAGCCGTCCCCGATGTCGGCGGTGATGTCGTAGCCCGCCCGGTGCTGCATGCGGTCGCCGGCCCCGTGCTGGACCCAGTTCGACCACGGGTTCCAGGCGAAGCTGTCGGTGTGGCGGGTCCGCAGCGAATCGAGCTCGTACTCGAAGCCCATGCTCCGGCGGATCGTCGCGGACGGGGCGGCGGGCACCGGCCGGCCGGGCTCCGCGGCCCCGCTGCCCAACTCGGGGTGGTCGGCGCCGGCGTCGATCGCGGCCCGCCGCCGCAGGAGGGCCAACGGTGACAGGACCGGGGCCGGCTCGGCCGCTCCTGGCTCCCTCCCGGACAGCTCCACCCGTCCGGCAGCCGGCCACCGGGCAAGGCCGCCGACGGGCAGTGCCGAGATGGCGCCGTCGACCGTCGCGGGAGGGTGGACGGTCGCGGGATGAGTGGGTGGCTCGGCCGTGAACGCGGGCGCCGCCCGTCGCACCCGTGTATGAGGGAGGCAGCCCCGGCCGGCCATCATGGACCCCCTGCGACGGGTCGGCCCGAGGGCCGTTGATGTCCAGGCCGCATCGACGGCCTCGGTCGATCCGAACGATACGCCGGCCCGCGGACCGCGGCCGGATGAGGGCAGGCCCGCGGGCGGGTGCGCGATCAGCCCTCGACCAGCACCAGCTCCAGGTCGTGGTTGCCGCGCAGGGCCCGGCTGTAGGGACAGCGGTCGTGCGCGCCGTCGAGCACCTGCCGGGCCGTCCGCGGGTCCAGGCCGGGCATCTCGGCCTCGATCCGGATCGCCAACCGGAAGCCGTCGGCGACCGTCCCGCCGATCGTCACCGTGCAGGAGACGGCGGAGTCGGTCACGTCGGCCTTGAGCCTGCGGGCGACGGACCGCACCGCGTTGTGGAAGCAGGCGGCGTACCCGGCGGCGAACAGCTGCTCCGGGTTGGTCCCGTCGCCGCCCTCACCGCCCATGCCCTCGGGCATCGAGAGCTGGTAGTCCAGGCGGCCGTCGGAGGTGGCGACCCGCCCCATGCGGCCGCCCCAGGCGGTGGCGGTGGTGGAGTAGGACAGGGCCATCGGTGCCTCCCGGCGCTGGGGGGTGGGGTGTCCCGCTCAGCTTGCCGGACCGAGCACGACCGCCGTCGTGGGGGGCAGCACCAGCCGCTCGCCGTCGACCCGGACGCCCGGCCCGGTCGCCAGCAGCACCGGGCCGGCCGGACCGCGCAGCGGCACCGTGCGCGGTTCGTCGGCCAGGTTCACCGCGATGCGCAGCCCGGACCGGTCGATCAGCAGCCACCGTTCGTCGTCGTCGAAGGCGGTGTCGACCGTGCCGAACCACGGGTCGGTCAGTTCGGCCCGGGCCCGGCGCAACGCGGCCAGGTCCCGATACAGCCCCAGGATCCGCGCGTGGTCCCCGCCGGCGGGCTCGGACCAATCGAGCTTGGAGTTCTCGAACGTCGACCGGGCCTGCGGGTCGGGCACCAGGTCCTGGTCCCAGCCCATCCGGGCGAACTCCTCGACCCGGCCCTGCCGGGTCGCGTCGGCCAGGAACTGGTCCGTGTGCGAGGTGAAGAACTGCCAGGGTGTCGCCGCCGCCCACTCCTCGCCCATGAACAGCATCGGGGTGAAGGGTGCGGTCAGCACCAGCACCGCGGCGATGGCCAGCCGGTCGGTGGACAGCGTCGCGCTCAGCCGATCACCGGCCGCCCGGTTGCCGACCTGGTCGTGGTTCTGCGCGTACCCCAGGAACCGCCAGGCCGGCGTGGTCAGCGTGTCGACCGGCCGGCCGTGGTCGCGGCCGCGGAAGCTGGAGAACGTGCCGTCGTGGAAGAAGCCCCGCGTCAGCACCTTGGCGATGTCCGACATGCGACCGAAATCGGCGTAGTAGCCCTCGGTCTCGCCGGTCAACGCGACGTGCAGGACGTGGTGGAAATCGTCGTTCCACTGCGCGGTCAGGCCGTAGCCGCCGGCCTCGCGCGGAGTGATCAGCTTGGGGTCGTTCAGGTCGGACTCGGCGATCAGGGACAGGGGACGCCGCACGTGCGGGGCCAGCGCGTCGACCCGCTTGGCGATGTCCTCCAGCAGGTGGGTGGCGTGGCTGTCGTTGAGCGCGTGGACCGCGTCCAGCCGGAGCCCGTCGACGTGGTAGTCGCGCAGCCACATGACCACGTTGTCCACGATGTAGCGGCGGACCTCACCCGAGTCCGGACCGTCCAGGTTGATGCTGTCGCCCCACGGGCTGCCGCCCGCGGTCGGGTTGAGATACGGCCCGAACAGCGGGATGTGGTTGCCGCCGGCGCCCAGGTGGTTGTAGACGACGTCCTGGATCACGCCGATCCCACGCCGGTGGCAGGCGTCGACGAACCGCTGGTAGGCCCGCGGGCCGCCGTAGCTGTCCTGCACCGCGTACCAGAGCACGCCGTCGTAGCCCCAGTTGTGGGTGCCGGCGAAGGCGTTGACCGGCAGCAGTTCCACCATGTCCACGCCGATGGACAGCAGGTGGTCGAGCTTGCCGGCAGCCGCGTCGAGGGTGCCCTCCGGAGTGAAGGTGCCGACGTGCAGCTCGTAGATGATGCTGCCGGCCAGCCGGCGCCCGGTCCAGGCCCCGTCGCCCCACTCGTACTCGTCCGGATCGAACCGCCGGGTCGGCCCGTCGACCCCGTCCGGCTGCCACCGGGACCGCGGGTCGGGCCGCACGGTGTCCTCGCCGTCCAGCCGGAACCCGTAGTCGCGCAGGCCCTCCGGCGCCGGCACGGTCCACCAGCCGCCCCCGGCGGCGGTCATCGGGTGATCGGCAGGTGACTCACCCCCACCCGGCACCGCCCCGGTGGGCGGCACGACCAGGTCGACCCGCTCGGCCCGGGGCGCCCACACCCGGATCTGCTCGGCCATCGGTTCAGCCCTCCCGCACCAGCAACGCGACGGGGTAGAGGTCGAGCAGGTCGCCGACGGCGACGTGCTCGGCCCCGGCCGGGCGGCCGGTGAGCTCGTCGCGCCACGTCCCGGGCGGCAGGTGCAGCACGGTGTCCCGCCACCCGCCCGCGGCGGCCAGCCCGACCGGCAGCCGGGTGACGACGGCCAGCGCCCCACCGCGGTCGAACGCCACGACGTGGTCGGCGGCCGGCCCGTCGGCGGCGACCGCCGCATAGCCGGTGAACAGCTCCGGCCGCTCGCGGCGCAGCCGCAGCGCCCGGCTGGTGACCAGCAGTTTGGCCGCACCATCGGCGTCCACCGGCGGTTGCCAGCCGTCGTCGAGCCGGCTCAGCAGGTCGCGCCGGGTCGCATAGTCGACGTCGCGCCGGTTGTCCGGGTCGACCAGCGAGAAGTCCCAGAGCTCGGTGCCCTGGTAGACGTCCGGCACACCGGGCGCGAGCAGCTGCACCAGCTTGGCCGACAACGAGTTCGACCACCCGGGACCGGTGAGGTCGGCGGCGAACTCGGCGATCTGGGCGGCCAGATCGGCATCGTCGTAGACGGCGTCGACGAGCGCGTGCAGCCGCTCTTCGAAGGCCGTGTCCGGGTCGATCCAGGCGGTGGAGACGCCGGCCTCCCGGGCCGCCTTCTCCGCGTAGGCGTGCAGCCGCTCCCGGTCGATGGGCCAGGCGCCCACGGTCGCCTGCCACAGCAGGTTGGCCAGCGCCCCGTCACCCAGCGGGGCGAGCCGGTTCCACCGCCGCACCGCCGCGGCCCACTCCTGCGGCCGCTCGGACAGCACCGAGATCCGGGCGCGCACGTCCTCGGCCCGCTTGGTGTCGTGGGTGGACAGCGCGGTCATGGTGTGCGGCGACTGGGCCAGCCGCCGGGCGTGCACGTCGTGCAGCGCGGCCGGCGAGAGCGCGAAATCGCCGGGCTCGCCGCCGACCTCGGTCAGGCTGGTGAGCCGGCTCCACCGGTAGAACGCGCAGTCCTCGACGCCCTTGGCCATCACCATGCCGGAGGTCTGCTGGAAGCGGGTGGAGAACTCGGTGCCGACCTGCCGCAGCCGCCGGTCCAGCTCGCGCAGGGTCGCGGTGAGCTCGGGCCGGGCCGTCGTCGCCCGGTCGACCGCGGCGGTGAGCTGGTCGCCGCCGATCGGCAGGTAGGTGCGGTACACCGCCAGCGAGCTCAGCAGCTCGGCGATGCCGTCGTCGGCGCTCGCCACATCGGGCACCAGCCGGGCCAGCCGCAGCACCTCCGAGCGCAGGAGGCCGTCGGCCACCGCGCGCTTGGTGCCGCGGGTCATCGCCTCCCACTCCACGCGCAGGCCGCCGCGCAGCTGGGTGTCCAGCACGTCCAGTGCCGGTTCGCCGGCCGGGTCGACGAACAGCCGGTCCACCGCGGCGAGCGCGTCGTAGCCGGTGGTGCCGGCGCACGCCCAGGCGGCCGGCAGCGTCTCGTCGCCCTCGATGATCTTCTCGACCAGCACGTACCGGCCGCCGGTCAGCTCGGCCAGGTCGTCCAGGTACCGGCCGGGGTCGGCCAGGCCGTCCGGATGGTCGATGCGCAGCCCGTCCACCCAGCCGCGGTCGATCCAGCGACGGATCTCGGCGTGCGAGGCGGCGAACACCTCGGGCAGCTCCACCCGGATCGCGGCCAGGTCGTTGACCACGAAGAACCGCCGGTAGTTGAGCTCGGTATCGGCCCGCCGGTAGTTCATCAGCTCGTAGTGCTGGCGGGCCAGCACGTCCCGGACCGGGCCCGACCCGGTGCCCGGGGCCAGCGGCAGCCGGTGGTCGTAGTACCAGAGCGAGCCGTCCTCGATCCGCACCTGGTCCAGTTCGCTGCCGCCGTCGGCGGGGTCGTCACCCAGGATGGGCAGCCGCACCTTGCCGCCGGAGACGCCCCACTCGATGTCGAAATACCCGGCGTAGGGGGAGTCCTGACCGTGGGTGAGCACGTCCCACCACCAGACCGAGGCCTCCGGGGTGGCCACCCCGACGTGGTTGGGCACGATGTCGACCAGCACGCCGTGCCCGGCCGCGTGGGCGGCCTGCGCCACCCGGCGCAGGCCGGAGTCGCCGCCCCGGTCCGGGTACCCCTCGCCGTGGACGACCACGTCGTAGCCGTGGCCCGATCCCGGCTCGGCGGCCAGGATCGGCGACAG
>NZ_JBMDXT010000081.1:0-33525 GCF_048594475.1 Nakamurella sp.
CGGCCTGGACCCGGCCGCGCCGGCGCGCGGCCAGGCGGTCGATCTGCGCCGCGGCATCGACGCGGCCGCCGCCGAACTGCGCGCGCTGGTGCACGCGGTCATGCCGGCCTCCCTGGTGGAACGGGGGCTGGCCTCGGCGACCGAGGACCTGGTCGACCGGGTCCCGCTGCGCACCGGGTTGCACATCTCGGGGCTGGGCACGCTGCCCGACCCGGTGCAGAGCACCGCCTACTTCGTCGTCGCCGAGGCGGTCACCAACGTCGTCAAGCACGCCGGCGCGACCCGGGTGGCGGTGCGCCTCGCGGCCGCCGACGGCACCCTGCGCATCGAGGTCGCCGACGACGGGCGGGGCGGCGCGGCGGTCGACAAGGGCACCGGCATCCGCGGGCTGGTCGATCGGGTCGACGTCCTGGGCGGGACGTTCGAGCTGGTCAGCCCGCCGGGCGCGGGCACCACCCTGCGGGTCGAGCTGCCGACCTCGGCCTAGGGGTGGAGCCGGTGCGTCGGCGGCGGTGCGCCGGCGGCGCGTCGGCGGCGGTGGGCGCACCGTGGGAGCGGCCGCTCGTTGACGGCACCGCCACCATCCAGGCCGGGCTCGAGATGAACGGTGGCGGTTCCGTCACCGCTCGACCGGCACCCCCCGACACGCCGATGGCGCGGGTGCCGGTCCTCCGACCCGCACCCGCGCCACCGTCAGCGTGACGTCACCCGCCCGTGGGCGTCAGCCCGCCTTGGGCGCACCCTCCTCGGCATCGATGCGGTCCGCCAGCGACGGCCGGGACCCGGGCAGCACGACGGGCGCGCGGCCCTTCTTGCGGCCCTCGTCGAGCTCGCGCATGGTGCGCTCGAAGGTGATGATCCGGTGGCCGCGGTTCTTGGCGAACCAGATGGACCGCGCCCAGTTGTAGAGGGTGCCCAGCCGGTTGCCCCAGCCGACCAGGTACGCGACGTGGATGAAGCCCCACATCAGGTAGGCGATGAAGCCGGTGGTCTTGACCCCGAACGCGTCGGCCACGGCCGCCTTGTGGCCGATGGTGGCCATGCTGCCCTTGTCGAAGTACTTGAACGGCGGCGGGGTGGGCGTGCCGGTGGTGCGGGCCTTGATCAGCTTGGCGACGTACTTGCCCTCCTGCATGGCCGGCTGGGCCACCCCGGGGAGCCCGTTGAGCGAGACCATGTCGCCGATGGCGAAGACGTCCGGGTGCCCGGGCAGCGAGCAGTCCGGGTTGACCGCGACCCGGCCGGCCCGGTCGGTCTCGGCGCCGGTCTTCTCGGCCAGCATCTTGGCCAGCGGGGAGGCCTGCACGCCGGCCGCCCAGATCCGGGTCCGGGCCCGGATGGTCTCCACGCCGTTGGGGCCCTTGACCGTGATGGTCTCGTGGTCCATGTCGGTGGCCAGGGTGGAGGTGCGGATCTCCACGCCCATCTTCTGCAGGTGGTCGCGGGTGTACTGCTGCAGCTTCTTGTCGAACGGCGGCAGCACGGCCGGGGCGCCCTCGAGCAGGATGATCCGGGCCTCGGTGGTGTCGACGGTCCGGTACTCCTGAGGGAGCACGATGTGGGCCAGCTCGGCCAGCTGCCCGGCCAGCTCGACGCCGGTCGGGCCGGCGCCGATGACCACGAAGGTCAGCCATTCGGCCCGCTCGACCGGGTCGGAGGCCATCTCGGCCATCTCGAACTTGCTCAGGATGCCGTCCCGCAGGTAGCGGGCGTCCTCGATGGTCTTCATGCCGGGGGCGAACTCGGCGAACTCGTCCTTGCCGAAGTACGAGTGGGACGCCCCGGCCGCGACGACCAGCGAGTCGTACTCCAGGTCGACCGCCCGGCCGTCCGGGCCGAGCGCCCGGACCACCTTGTTGTCCAGGTCCAGATCCTTGACCTCGGCCAGCAACGCCTTGACGTTGCGCTGCTTCTTGATGGTCGCCCGGATGGCCGGGGCGATCAGGCCGGGGGAGATGATGCCGGCCGCGACCTGGTACAGCAGCGGCTGGAAAAGGTGGTGGTTGGTTCGGTCGACGATCGTCACGTCGACCGGCGCGTCCTTGAGGGTGCGGGCCGCGTTCAGCCCGCCGAACCCGCCGCCGACCACGACCACACGGTGTCGCCCGTTGGACATGCTTCCTCCATGGTGTCAGTGGTGACCATCATCTCCGGTCGGCCGCCGATCGACGCGCGCGCGGACCGCTTTTGCTGTCCAGCGGTAGCGCCGACCGGGGCCGCGCCGCAGAACGACTCGACCGCCCCGTGTCATACGCACACAAGATGGCGGTGACGTTACCGGGACGGTCGAGTACGGTCGCGCGATCGGCGCAGGCGGGTGTGAGCGTGATTACAGCTTGATGCCCACGTACTTGGTCTCGAGGTACTCGTCGATGCCCTCGGCGCCCCCCTCGCGCCCCAGCCCGGAGGCCTTCACGCCGCCGAACGGCGCGGCCGGGTTGGACACGATGCCGGTGTTGATGCCGACCATGCCGGTCTGCAACTTCTCGGCGACCATGACCGCGCGGGTCAGGTTCTCGGTGAAGGCGTAGGCGACCAGACCGAACTCGGTGTCGTTGGCCTTGGCGATGCCCTCCTCGTCCGTGTCGAAGGTGATGATCGGGGCGACCGGCCCGAAGATCTCCTCGGTGAAGACCCGGGCGTCGGTGCCCACGCCGGTGAGCACGGTCGGCGGGTAGAAGTGGCCGGGGCCATCGATCGCGGTGCCGCCGGTCAGCACCGTCGCGCCCTTGTCCACGGCATCGGTGACCAGCTCGGTGACCTTGTCCACGGCCGCGGCGTCGACCAGCGGCCCGACCTGCACGCCGTCCTCGATGCCGGGACCGATCGTCATCGCGCCCATCTTCGCGGCCAGCCGGGCGGCGAACTCCTCGGCCACCGAGGAGTGGACCAGCAGCCGGTTGGCCGCGGTGCACGCCTCCCCGATGTTGCGCATCTTGGCCAGCATCGCGCCCTCGACGGCCTTGTCCAGGTCGGCGTCGGCGAAGACCAGGAACGGGGCGTTGCCGCCGAGCTCCATGGACGTCTTGAGCACGTTCTGCGCCGACTGCTCGATCAGCCGGCGGCCGACCCCGGTGGAACCGGTGAAGGTCAGCTTGCGCAACCGCGGGTCGCGGATGATCGGCTCGGACACCGGGCCGGAGTGCGACGTGGTGATGACGTTGACCACGCCGTCGGGCAGGCCCGCCTCGATGAGCACCGCGGCCAGGGCCAGGGTGGTCAGCGGGGTCTGCGCGGCCGGCTTGATCACGCTGGTGCAGCCCGCGGCGATGGCCGGGCCGAGCTTGCGGGTGCCCATGGCCAACGGGAAGTTCCACGGGGTGATCGCGTAGACCGGGCCGACCGGCTGCTTCATGGTGAGCAGCCGGGTGCCGCCGGACGGGGCGATCGAGTAGCGGCCGGAGATGCGGACCGCCTCCTCGGAGAACCAGCGGAAGAACTCGGCGCCGTAGGTGACCTCACCGCGGGCCTCGGCCAGTGGCTTGCCCATCTCCAGGGTCATCAGCAGGGCGATGTCCTCGGCCCGCTCGGTGAGCAGCTCGAACGCCTTCCGCAGGATCTCGCCGCGGGCCCGCGGGTCGGTCGCGGCCCAGTCGTCGGCCGCGGCCACGGCGGCGTCCAGCGCCTCGATGCCCTGCTCGGGGGTGGCGTCCGCGACCTGGGCGATGATCTGCCCGGTGGCCGGGTTCTCCACGTCGATGGTGTGGTCGGTGCTGATCCACTTGCCGCCGATCAGCAGCCCGGTGGGCACCGCGTTCAGGACGCGGGAGACGGTTTCGTCGGTGACAGCCATGGTCGTCCTTCGGGTTCGGTGTGGGTCGGAACGGCTCGAACGGGCCCCGGGGGCGGGCCCGAACGGCCGCGGGTGGGCGCGGACGCCGGGTCCGGGTCAGGCGGCGAGCTGGTCGAACGCGGCCTCGATGACGTCCAGGCCCTCGTTCAGCAGATCCTGGCCGATGACCAGCGGCGGCAGGAACCGCAACACGTTGCCGTAGCTGCCGGCGGTCAGGACGACCACGCCCTGGGCGTGGCAGGCCTTGGCGATCGCGCCGGTGAGCGCCGGGTCCGGCTCGGTGGTGCCCGGCTTGACCAGCTCGACCGCGATCATCGCGCCGCGCCCGCGGATGTCGCCGATGGCCCCGTGCCGGGACGCGATCGCGCGCAGGCGGGTCAGCATGGTGTCCTCGATCGCCCGGGCGGCGGCCGGCAGGTCGAGCTCCTTCATGGTGGCGATGGTGCCGAGCGCGGCGGCGCAGGCCACCGGGTTGCCCCCGTAGGTGCCGCCGAGGCCGCCGGCGTGCACCGCGTCCATCAGCTCGGCCCGGCCGGTGACGGCGGCCAGCGGCAGGCCGCCCGCGATGCCCTTGGCCGTGGTGATCAGGTCGGGCACGACGCCCTCGCGGTCGCAGGCGAACCAGTCGCCGGTGCGGCAGAAGCCGGTCTGAATCTCGTCGGCGATGAAGACGATGCCGTTCTCGGAGCACCAGGCGGCCAGCGCAGGCAGGAAGCCCGCCGCCGGCACGACGAAGCCGCCCTCGCCCTGGATCGGCTCGATGATGACGGCGGCGACGTTCTCGGTCCCGACCTGGACGGCGATCTGGCTGATCGCCCGGGCCGCGGCCGCCGCCCCGTCCACGCCGGAATCCCGGAACGGGTACGAGGTCGGCACCCGGTACACGTCGGACGCGAACGGGCCGAACTTGTGCTTGTACGGCATGTTCTTCGCGGTCAGGGCCATCGTCAGGTTGGTCCGGCCGTGGTAGGCGTGGTCGAACGCGACGACCGCGGTCCGGCCGGTGGCCTGCCGGGCGATCTTGACCGCGTTCTCCACGGCCTCGGAGCCCGAGTTGAACAGCGCCGACTTCTTGGCGTGGTCGCCGGGGGTCAGCTCGGCCAGCTGCTCGCAGACCTCGACGTAGCCCTGGTACGGCGTGACCATGAAACACGTGTGGGTGAACGCGGCGACCTGCGTGGACACGGCGTCGACGACCTTGGGCGCGGCGTTGCCGACGCTGGTGACGGCAATGCCGGAGCCGAAGTCGATCAGCGAGTTGCCGTCGACGTCGACCAGGATGCCGCCGCCGGCTCGCTCGATGAACACCGGGAACGCGGTGCTGACGCCGGCCGAGACCACGGAATTGCGGCGGGCGAACAGCTCGCGGGAGCGGGGGCCCGGCAGCTCGGTGACGATCCGCCGCTCCTGCGGCAGATCGGCGGGCGCGGATCCGACGGCGGGCGCGGCAGTCGCGTCGGCCGTTGCGTCGGTGGTCGGCAGGGTGGCGGTCATGGATGCTCCAGTTCTCGGGCGGTGGTCGGTGCCCGGTCGGGGCGGTGTCCGGGCTGTCGGGGCGGTGTCGGTGCTGTGTCGGGCGGTGTCGACCCGGGTCGGGTCGCTGGTGAAGCAGGGCGTGCAGGTCAGCGAGTCTTCGCGTCGTTGTGGTCCAGCCTCCCCGAAACCGCGCGGGCCGGTAATGGTCAGAAGTGGAGCATTAGGCTGAGCAGAATGGACAGAGTGGAGCGCCGGCGATGGCGCTGACCGTCCGCACGCTCGCGACACAGGCGGATCTGGGCCTGCGGTTGCTCGCCGGTGCCGGTGCCGCGCAGGACCCGATCACCTGGGTCCACGTGAGCGAGCTGGACGACCCGACGCCGTTCCTGTCCGGGGGTGAACTGCTGCTCACCACCGGCCTGTTCGTCCGGCCCGGCACCGACGTCCCGGCCTACGTCGATCGGCTGGCCGCGGCCGGCGTGCTCGGTCTGGGCTTCGGCATCGGCCTGAGCTGCGCGCAGGTGCCGGCCGAGCTGGTCGCGGCGGCCGACCGGATCGGCCTGCCGGTGCTGGAGGTGCCCCGGCGGACCCCGTTCATCGCCCTCTCGCGGGCCGTCTCCCGCGCGCTGGCCGCCGACGAGTATGCCGCGGTGACCAGGACGTTCACCGCGCAGCAGGAGCTGGCCCGCGCGGCGGTGTCGCCGGACTCACCGGCCCGGCTGATCCGGTTGCTCGCCCGCAAGGTCGACGGCTGGGTGGTGCTGCTCGACGGCCGCGGCGAGGTGCTCGCGCTCGGCGGGGACGGGGCCGCGGGGACCGCGCCGGCCGTCGCGGTCGAGGCGGCCCGGCTGCGGGAGCACCGCGGGTCGGTCGGCGCGAGCATCGAGATCGACCGCGACGGCCGCCCGGACCGGGTGAGCCTGCAGCCGATCGGCGCCGGGCCGGTCCGGCGCGGGTTCCTGGCCGTCGGCCATGCCGGGCCGCTGGCCGCCGCCGAGCGCCACCTGGTCAATGCGGCGGTGATGCTGCTGACGCTCGGGCTGGAGCAGGACCCGGCGCCGCGGGCGACCGGTGCCGTCCGGGCCGCCGCGGTCGAGCTCGCCCTGGCCGGCCGCCCCGACGTGGCCCGCTCGCTCGCCGCCCGGGCCGGTGCCACCTGGCCGGCCGACCCCCTCGTCGTCCTGCTCGCCCGCCCCCATCCCGACCACCCGCGTTCACACCCCGACCCCTCCCGCGCGGATCAACAACGGCGGCGCGGATCAACTCACGCCGAATGGGACGGGTGGGACGCGAGTCAACGAGTTCAGCCGCGCGGGGGAGGGGCGCCCGGCCCGACCGGGAACGGAGCCGGCGCCGCAGCCGGGTCCGGTCTCGCCGTCGGCCCAGCGGCCGGGGTCGCGCACCTCGGCGACGGCCCGGCCTGGTCGGCCGACCTGGACGGGGAGCTGGTGGTGATCGTGCCGGCCCCCGCCGAGCCGGCCCGGGTCGCCGACCTCGCCCGCGAGGTGGTCCGAGCCGTGGCTCCGCACGCCGCCGGGTTGCCCCACCGTCAGTCGAGCGCCGGCACCGCCCGGCACGACCCTGCCGGCCACGACACTGCCGGCCACGACCCTGCCGGCCACGACCCTGCCGGCTGGACGGTCGGGTGGTCGGCGCCCACCACCGTCGACGGCCTCCCGGCGGCCCGGGAGCAGGCGCGGTGGGCAGCGACGGCGGCGTCCGGCCGGGGTCTGGCCATCCTCGGCTTCGAGGACATCGGCGCCGCGGGCATCGCCGCCATGTGGGACCCGGAGCACGCGGCCGCCTTCGCCGCGTCCCTCCTGGCGCCCCTGGTCGAGCACGACCGGGCCGGGCGCGGCGACCTCGTCGCGTCCCTCCGCGCCTGGCTGGCCCACCACGGCCAGTGGGATCCGGCCGCGGTGGCGCTGGGCGTGCACCGGCACACGCTGCGCCGGCGGATGACCCTGGTGGCCGAGCTGTTGGGCCGCGACCTCGACTCGCCCACCGTGCGCAGCGAGCTGTGGCTGGCCCTGGAGACGGGCGACGCGCCGATCGCCGGGTCGGGATGACCGGGCCGGAGGGCCGACGACCGCCAGGAACCCCTTGCGTCCGTGACGTGCTCCGTCGACGGCCGGTGGGTCATCGACGCGGAGCCCGGCGGCCCGCGGGTCGACGATCGGTGCAGTGCATCACTGATGGACGTCGTTGACCCCGGGCGGTGCCCGCGGAGTCCGCCGCGCGGAGCGGACAAAGGTTGATGGGTGTTGATGGGGCTGGTCGGGCCGGCCCGTCAGGCCGGATGGAGCACGACGTCGATGGTGCCGTCGGGGTCGTCGAAGGCTCGCCGCCAGCTGACCCCGGGCCAGAACAGGTGCATGGCCTGGGACTGCGGCCGGTACAGGGCCGTGTAGACCGTGCCGAAGGCGCGCCAGTAGTGGGTCGAGTACAGCGGCGGCTTGAGGAACGCCGTCACCAGGTCGGTCGGGCCGGGATCGGTGGCGACGAGGGCGGCCAGCCGCTCCCGTCGCGGCACGCTGGCGAACTGCTGCGCGTGTTCGACGCTGTCCGGCACCTCGCCCCGGTGATTGGTCGCGATCGGTGAGTCGGTGAATTCGGGTTCGCGATCCGGGGCGACGAACGCGGTGAGCACGGTGCCGCCGGCGTCCACGACGGTCAGGTTGTACGCCATGGCCACCGGCATCCGGGACAGGATGGCCCGGACCTGGTCGGTGGTCGTCGCGACCTCCAGGAGGTACCGGACGACCAGCGAGACGGCGAATCCCGGTCCCGAGCCGCGGCGGCCGCCGAAGCTCAGGGACACGACCAGGCCGTCCTCGTTCATCCCGTCGGTCAGGCCCCAGAGGCAGTCGCCGTTGCCGATGACGCGCCGCCCGTCGTACGCCGTGGAGATCACCACCCGCTCCCACAGGGCCGGCGAGTAGTCGTAGTTGCGGCAGAGGGCGATTTCCGGCCGGGTGACGACGGCCTGCGAGCACCCAGGCAGGAACCGTGGCGGGTCCCAGAGCGTGAGCATGCGGGCGGCGACGTCGTCGGGCGGCAGGCCCAGACCGGCGACCGCCTCGTCGGCCAGGGCGACCAACCGCCGGTAGGTGGGCTCGAGCTCGGGCATGTGCTCGGCCAGACGATCCCGGGCGGTGGCCAGGTCGGGTCGCGACCGGACGTCCCGTTGCAGGTACCAGCGGCGGTAGCCGGGCCAGGTGGCGGCGAACAGGGCCTGCCAGCGGGGCCCGGGGACCGGTTCGCGGATGCCGTAGACGGTCAACGGGATCGGCGCGTCCGCGTCCGGTGGCCGGGCCGGCGGCAACGCGCGCGGGAAGGGATTGAGCCCTTTGTGCCGGCCCCCGCCCAACACCACGGCCGCCACCGCCCTTCCTGTCCCGCCGTGACCGGCCTGCCCCGGTCGGTGCCGGCGGCGCCGGTCCGGTCGTCATCATGCCCCGCCGCTGCCGGCCCCGCCGTCGAGCCGGCCGCCGGTCCAACCCGCGACACCGGTGCGGGCCGCCGCACCGGTCGAGCCCCGCAGGTCCGGGCGCCGTCGGGGATGCGCCAGGATCGGCCGGTGAACCAGCGCGCCCCGTTCCCGGCCCGGACCTGGTCGGCCCTGCGGACCATGTTGAGCGCGATCGGGCCGGCGGTCCGCGCGGCCTTCGGACGGCCGGCGCCGGCCCGCCGCCGGCCGGCCGCGGACGCCCCGGAACGGCCGGGCGGACCCACCCGGAGCCGGCCTCCGGACCTCGGGCCCGGCGCCGTCGCGGATGCCGGTCCGGTCCCCGTCCGGGACACCGGCGCGGAGCCGGCCCGGGACGTCGACGCGGACCCGGTCGCGCGGCCCGGCCCGGTCGCCGTTTCCGCTGGTGTCCCCGTGTTGCCACGCCCGGACGGTTCGGCAACGATCAACGCCATGAGCGAGCAGAGCACCTCCGCGGCGTCCGCCCCCTTCGGTCAGCGGCCGCTGAGGGGGATCGCGGAGATCCGGCACTTCTTCCGGACCAACACCACGCCGGTGTTCTTCATCGGCGCGACCCCGTTCAACCTGCTCGGTCTGGACCGGTGGGTGCGCAATTTCGAGTACATCACCTATTACGACGCCTGGGACGGCGGCCACCCGCGGGTCTTCACCCCAAAGGACAAGCCGTACATCGAGTTCGAGTCCGGCGAGGAGATCAACAACTACCTGTTGCAGCACCCCGAGGTGCGCTCGTTCATGCAACGCAACGGGGGCCGCCCGAAGGTGGCGATGGTCTTCTTCGACGAGGAGACCGAGAAGATCTGCACCGAGCTGGGCTACGACCTCATCCTGCCGTCCGCGGCCCTGCGCGAACACCTGGACTCCAAGATCGTCACCACCCGGCTGGGCAACGAGGCCGGGGCGGCCAGCGTGCCGAACATCCTGACCTCGGTGGACAGCTGGGAGCAGCTGGTGGCCGAGTGCACCGCCGCCGGTCTCGGCACGGACGTGGTGCTCCAGACGCCCTACGGTGACTCCGGCAAGACCACGTTCTTCCTCACCGGCCCGGACGACTGGGACAAGTACGCGGACGACATCGTCGGCCAGCAGCAGAAGATCATGAAGCGGATCAACAACCGGGGCATCGCGGTGGAGGCCGTGCTGACCCGGCACGGCACCGTCGTCGGGCCGGTCATGTCCGAGCTGGTCGGGCACTCCGAACTCACGCCCTACAAGGGTGGGTGGTGCGGCAACGAGATGTACCCGGAGGTGCTGACCGGATTACGCCGGGAGAAGGCGACCCAGCTGGTGCGCCGGTTGGGCGACCGGCTCTCCGGCGAGGGTTACAAGGGCTTCTTCGAGGTGGACGTGCTCGTCGACCTGGACTCCGAGGAGGTCTACCTGGGCGAGCTGAACCCGCGGATCTCCGGGGCGTCCTCGATCACCAATGTGACCGCCGGCGCCTACTCGGACATGCCGCTGTTCCTGTTCCACCTGCTGGAGTACATGGGCGTGGAGTACGAGCTCGACGTCGACGAGATCAACCGCCGCTGGGAGGATCTCGCGTCGGTGGACGTGTGGTCGCAGATGGTGATCAAGGAGATCTCGCCCCAGGTGGAACAGATCACCCGGGGCGCGCGGACGGGCCAGTGGTACTTCGACGACAACGAGGAGCTGCAGTTCCGGCGGGCCGCCTTGGACTGGCACCAGCTGCAGAACGAGAGCGAGTGCTTCTTCCTGCGCATCTTCGGTGCCGGTGACTACCGTTGGAAGGGAGCCGATCTCGGCGTCCTGGTGACCAAGGGCCGGCTGCAGACCGAGGACCCGGAGGTCGGGGCCGCGCCGGCGCCGACGGCCGAGCCCGAGCCGGGCGAACCGCTTGCCCTCGACCTGATCTCGGGGTCGGAATCGGACGCGGTGCCGACCGGTTCGGAGGGCACGCCGGCCGAGCACATGTCGTCCGGGAACTCCCGGCTGACCGGCCGCGCCCGCCGGCTCATCGATGCCGTTCGGGCCCAGTACGCCGGCGTGCCGGTGGGCACCGAGTTCGTCGTGCCGACCGCGTCCGTCGGGGTCAAGTCCAGCTCGTGACGCTCGTCCCCGCCGGCTCCCGCTGACACCCGCGCCGGGGCGGGCGATTCCGCCGCCGCCGACGCGAGCGGTGAAGCCGGGGGAGGCGGCGGTCCACCGATCGGTGGACCGCTGCTCGACCCAGGTCCGGCCGGACGGTGGACGCCGGGCCGGGGCCGCCGGACCGAGACTCGTTCCTGTCGGGCGCGGAGCCCGGTGACATCCCACCGGTCATGCCTCCCAGCCATCGGGAGCAGGACCATGAACTCGCTGCGCAAGACCGTCACCATCTTTCTCGCCACCGCCGCCCTCTCCGGGATCGGCGCCGGGGTCGCCGCCGCGGCCACGCCGGTCGCCGTGACCTCCCATCCGCAGGCCGTGAAGTTCTTCAACGCCAGCCCCTACTCGATGTTCGTCGCGGAGGTCGACGCCGGCGTGACTCCCTTCGCCACCATCCAGCCCGGGCAGAGCTGGACGATGCCCGACAACACGGCGTTGGGCGGGAAGCTGGAGGTGGGGGAGCGGGACTCGACCGGAGCCGTCAACGACATCGACGCCATCGAGATCACCGGGTATCAGCCCGGGGTGACCTACTGCCATCCGATCCCGAGGCGTGCGAACAATCAGCAGATGGGCTGCACGGTCCAGACCCCCGACGCCCTCTCCGGGGAGAACGGACCGATGCAGGTGTCGATCTGGACGACGAACCAGCAGCACAGCGGGCAGAACACTGATCTGGACGCCAACACCGGGGACAAGGCCGCGATGGGTGATTTCCTGTCCGGCCTGGCCACACTGAACCCGGCGTGGGTCACCTTCAACCCGGACGTGGACACGGTCAGCTGGGGATACGGCGCCCAGACCCTGGCCGGGCAGGCGGTGTGGAACTGCGACGCCGAGGACGCCAACGAGCAGATCGGCGGGGCCGCCACGCACGAGGAGTCGACCAACGTGACGGGCACGTTCGGGATCACCCAGGGGGTGAAGCTGTTCGACACGGTCGACACCGAGATCAACGCGAGCATCAGCGTCGGCCACACCTGGACCGACTCGACCACCGACAGCTACACCATCGGCGAGAACATCGCCTACCACAACGTGGGGTGGCTGGGCTCGATCCCGTCGACCGAGACGGTCTCCGGCGCGGTGACGGCCTTGACGCCGGGCGCCTCCCCGGTCGTGATCTCCAACATCTCGTTCACCGAGCCCGGCTTGAACAAGACGAACAACCCGGCCATGAACTACCAGTACGTCACGCACGCCCGGCCGATGACCTCGGACGAGATCACCACCTACTGCGGGGGATCGTCGCCCACCAACACCGTCAAGAAGGGCGGCGTGGTGATCGGCGGGACGGTGCCCGACGTCACCGCCGGCGCCCGCTGATCCACCGCCGACACCACTGATCCGATGCCCGGACGGCTCTGCCGTCCGGGCATCGCGCGGTCGAGGGCCGGGCGTTCGGTGAGGCCCCGAGGCGGCGCGGCCACCGGGTGGAGCAGGCTCGGGGCCGCGCTCAGACCAGGCCGGCGGCCAGGGTGAGCTGGAAGCCGATCATGTCGACGGCGGCCAGCGTGTCCAGCAGCAGCGCCGGTTCCTGGGGCAGCGGCCAGGACGACAGCTTGACCACCACCAGCTCACGGGCCGGTTCCACCCAGATCATCTGACCGTGAATGCCCAGACACAGCAGCACCTCCCGGCCGCCCGGCAGCCAGAACTGGTTGCGGTAACCGCCACCGGGCAGCCAGGACCCGTTGCCGGACGCGGCGAACAGATCCCGGGTGTCGGGGGCGGCGGCGTAGCTGTCGGCCAGGAACCACGCCGGAACGACCGGCCGGCCCTGGGCCACGCCGCCGTCGAGCAGCATCTGCCCGAACCGGCCCAGATCGCGCAGGGTGGCCGACAGGCCGCCGTCGGCGAACACCGCGCCGGCCGGGTCGACCGCGGCGTCCATGTCCTGCTCGCAGCCCAGCCGCGACCAGATCTTGGCCGACAGCAGATCGGGCAGCCGGGTGCCGGTGGCCCGCTCGCAGACCCAGCCCAGGATGTCGGTCTCGCAGGACCGGTACTCGAACGCCGAGCCGTGGGCGCGGCCGGCCGTGAGCGTGGCCAGGTACTCGTACATCGACGTCGGCAGGTCCGGGGCCGTCCGCGGGGCCCAGCCAATGACCTGCTCGAGCAGCCGGACCTCGGCGGTCGGGTCCAGGTAGGTCTCGGAGAAGGTGACCCCCGAGCGCATGTCCAGGACGTCCTGCACGGTCGCGCCGGCATAGCCGCCGGCGGCCAGCTCCGGCACGTAGACCTCGACCGCGGCGCGCAGGTCGATCGCGCCCTCGTCCGCGAGGATGCCGACCAGGCAACCGACCACCGACTTGGACACCGACATCAGGATGTGCGAACGGTCGGCCGGCATGCCGCCGGGGTACTGCTCGGTGACGATCTGCCCGCGGTGCAGGACCAGGAAACCGTCGGTGTGGGTGTCGGTAATCACCTCGGCGACCGTCGACCACCGGCCCGCCAACCGCCAGACCGTCTGCTCCTCGTCCAGACCCGACGCCATCGGCAGCGGCCGGGCCGGGCCGCTGCCGCGGGACACCCGCGCGGTCGGCACCACCTCCCGGATGTGCTGGAACGACCAGCGGTTCATGGGGGCGTTCTGCCAGGTGGCGAGCGACCATCGGTCGGCCGGATGCGGCGGGAAACCGATCATGGTCATGGTGGGCGGGACTCCAAGCGCGGGGTTCGGTGGGCGGTGGGGCGGCGGCGCGTGGGCCGGTCACTCCACCGGATCGAGCGGGAACATGTCGACGGTACCCAGTGCGAACCGGGTGACCGCGCCATCGTGGAAGTCGGCGACCGCCATCCCCTCGACCCGGCGGCCGGCGATCTGGGCCCGCACCCGCCACGTCGCGTGCCCCTGTTTGACGATCTGCTTGCGGTTGTGGTCGATGCTCACGCCCGACCCCAGGCTGCGGGTCAGGAACTCGCGCTGGACCGCCCGGTCGGCCGTCGTGGCCAGCTCGCGGAAGGGTGCGGCCGCCCGCATCAGGGCGCCGTCGGCGAAGAACCCGAGCACGGCGTCGGCGTCGCCGTCGTCCCAGGCCTGCTCGAAACGCAGGGCGGCCAGGAACTCGCCGGCCTGGTCGTCCCCCTGCTCCAGCAACTCGGACAGGAACCGCGGGTCCCGGTTGAGCTTGGAGGCGTAGCCGAGCCGCTCCGAGGCCGGCGGGCGGTTCATCTCCAGGATGCGGACGGTCACCGGCCGGTAGGTGTCCGAGCGGAGGGCGCCGGCCTCGATCAGCCGGTCGATCTGCTCGATGAAGGCCAGCTCCTGGTACAGCGACAGGTTGCCGGCGAGCTCGTTGCGCCGGTCCTCGATCTCCATGACGCTGGTCGGCTCGGTGACCCGGGCGGTCGGGTTGATCTGGATGACCCAGATCTCGTCCGGGTGGGCGTCGATCAGGTCGCCGACCGGCGGGTTCTGCGAGAACAGGCCGTCCCAGTACAGGTGGCCGTCGACCGGGACCGAGCGGAACAGGTTGGGAATGGCCGCCGAGGCCAGTACGGCATCCGCGGAGATCTCGCCCGCGTGGCTGCTGAACGCCTTGAACGAGCCGGACAGCACGTCGACCGCGCCGAGCAGCAGCAGCGGGGCCCGGTCGCCCAGCTCCGCGGCCCGCGCGGTCACCGCCGGGACGTCCAGCGTCTGCTCGATCAGGCCGCGCAGGTGCTCCAGCGACCAGGCCGACGCCGGGGTGCTGTACGGACTGACCGCGGGCGCGGCCACGTAGTGGGACATCTTCATCGCAACCAGCAGCATCTCGTTGACCAGCTGCTCGGATGGGGTGGCGGCGGAGTTGGCCGACCAGAACGCGGCCAGCCGGTCGCGGGCCAGCTCCGGCCGCTCCTCGATCAGCGCGGACCAGCCGAGCAGGGCGCAGATCGCCCCGCCGGAGGTGCCGGACAGCGCGACGACGCGGTGCGTGTCGAGCACCTCCGGCGTCATCCAGCGGGCCAGCACGCCGGCGGTGAAGGCGGTGTGGCTGCCGCCGCCCTGGCAGGCGATGGCGATGCGAGGGGCGTCGGTCGCCATGAGGTCCTCCAGCGGGCAGGGTCACCGAACCGGACAAGCCTAGGGTCAGGGAGCCTCCCGGGTACCGCGGTGTGAGCGGCTTCTCGCGCGGCCGGACCCGGACGTAGGGTCAGCGCCATGAGTGACGCCGCCGCCCCCGATCAGCAGCCCAAGCAGCACCGCAAGCCGCACAGCCACATCGTCACCGACGGCATCGAGCGGGCCCCCGCCCGCGGCATGCTGCGCGCGGTCGGCATGGGCGACGACGACTGGCGCAAGCCGCAGATCGGCGTGGCCAGTTCGTGGAACGAGATCACCCCGTGCAACCTGTCGCTCGACCGGTTGGCCAAGGCGGCCAAGCAGGGCGTGCACGAGGCCGACGGGTTCCCGATGGAGTTCGGCACCATCTCGGTCTCCGACGGCATCTCCATGGGTCACGGCGGCATGCACTACTCCCTGGTCAGCCGGGAGGTCATCTGCGACTCCGTGGAGACCGTGTTCCGCGGTGAGCAGCTCGACGGCGGCGTGCTGCTGGCCGGCTGCGACAAGTCCGAGCCGGGCAAGTTGATGGCCGCGGCCCGCCTGGACATCTCCGCGGTCTTCCTCTACGCGGGCTCGACGCTGCCCGGCAAGCTCGACGGCGAGACCGTCACCATCATCGACGCCTTCGAGGGCGTCGGGGCCTGCCTGGCCGGCAAGATCAGCCGCGACCGGCTCACCGAGATCGAGAAGGCCATCTGCCCGGGCGAGGGCGCCTGCGGCGGCATGTACACCGCCAACACGATGGCCGCCGCGGCCGAGGCACTGGGCATGTCGCTGCCCGGCAGTGCTGCCCCGCCGGCGCCGGACGCCCGGCGCGACGGGTACGCGGTGCGCAGCGGCGAGGCGGTCGTCGCGCTCGTCGACGCCGGCATCACCGCCCGGGACATCATGACCCGTCAGGCGTTCGAGAACGCGATCACCGTCGTGATGGCCCTGGGCGGCTCCACCAATGCCGTCCTGCACCTGCTCGCGATCGCGCACGAGGCCGGCGTGGAGCTGACCCTCGACGATTTCAACCGGATCGGCGACCGCACCCCCCACCTGGCCGACGTCAAGCCGTTCGGCCGGTACGTGATGACCGACATCGACCGCATCGGCGGCATCCCGGTGATCATGAAGGCGCTGCTGGACGCCGGTCTGCTGCACGGCGACTGCCTCACCGTGACCGGGAGGACGATGGCCGAGAACCTGGCCGAGCTGAACCCGCCGGCGCTGGACGGGGACGTGCTGCGGCAGCTGTCGAACCCGATCCACGCCACCGGCGGCATCGCGATCCTGCACGGATCGCTGGCGCCCGAGGGGGCCGTCATCAAGAGCGCCGGCATCGAGTACGACGAGTTCACCGGTCCGGCGCGGGTGTTCGACGGCGAGGCCGGCGTGCTGGAGGCGGTGACCAACGGAACCCTGGGCAAGGGCGACGTGATCGTCATCCGGTGGGAGGGACCCAAGGGCGGCCCCGGCATGCGCGAGATGCTCGCGGTGACCGGCGCGATCAAGGGCGCCGGGCTGGGCAAGGACGTTCTGCTGCTCACCGACGGCCGGTTCTCCGGCGGGACCACCGGGCCGTGCATCGGGCACATCGCCCCGGAGGCGGCCCACGGCGGCCCGATCGCGCTGGTGGAGGAGGGCGACCGGATCCGGCTGGATCTCGGTGCGCGCACCCTGGACCTGCTCGTCGACGAGGCCGAACTGGAGCGCCGCCGGGAGCGCTGGCAACCGCGCGAGCAGAACCTGAACTTCGGCGTCGCCGGCAAGTACGCCAAGCTCGTCGGGTCGGCCGCCAAGGGCGCCGTCTGCTTCTGATCGACCGGTTCTCGACCCGGGCCCGTCGCTGCGCGGCGGGCCCGGCCCGTCGCCGAATCAGTACTGCGAGTAGCGATCCGGCTCGTAGGCCGACTGCGGGTACGCCCCCGGCTGGGCCGGCCGGGAAACGGTCCCGCTGCCCCGCCGTACCGGGGTCAGCCCGGCGACCCGGGGTGCCGGCCGGGCACCCCGGGCCGCGGGTTTGCCCCGGCCGGACCGCTTGGCCCGCTTGGCGTTCGCCGTCGCCTCGGTGGCCGCCTCGGCGGCGATCGGGTGGGCCCGCCCGTACTCCTCCGCCACGTGGTCGAGCAGCCCCTCCAGGAACGTCTGGATCTGGATCCGGCTGGTGTCGCGCAGGGTCCGCAGGTAGGCGGTCTGCTGGTCCAGATCGGCCTGCACCGACTCGGAGTTCAGGTTCATCCGCTCGACCCGGTCGGCGGCCTCCCGCTCGATGGCCTCGGCCCGGCTCAACGCCTCCTGGTACACGTGCCGGGCCTTGTCCTCGGTCTCCTGCTCCAGGGTGGCCGCGTTCTTGCGGGTGTCCTCGTACAGCTCCCGGGCCTCGGCCATCACCTTGGCGCTGTACTCGTCGGCCTGGGCGACGGTGGTGTCGGCGGTCTGCTGGGCGGTGATCAGCACGCTCATCGCCTGCGCGACCTCGTTGCTGCGGCTGTCTCGGTCGATGCGGTCCCGGAGTTCGGCGACCTGGCTCTCGTAGCCGGCGGTGACCTCGGCCAGCCGGCGCTGCAGCCCGTCGACCAGGGTCGCGCAGCGCTGCACGAACGCATCGACCTCGTGCTGGTCGTAGCCGCGGCCGAAACCCTTGGAGCTGGCGAAGGTGACCGTCTGCAGGTCCGCCCCGGTGATCTGGTCGAGGCTGCGCGGCTCGGAGGTCGAGTCCGTCATGGGATTCTCCTTCTTGATCGACCGGGTCGATCGATCGCTCTCACGAGTCGCCGAAATCCTCGAACGAGATCCGATTCTCCGGCACCCCGGAGGCGACGAGTGTGGCGACGGTGAATTTCACCATCGCGGGCGAGCCGCAGACGAGCACGTCGTGCCCCGACCAGTCCCCGGCCTCGGCGACGACCGTCCCGACCGGCCCCCGGGGGCCCTTCCAGCGGATGTCGTCGGAGATGGCGATGACCACGGTCAGCCACGGGTGGCGTTCGGCGAGCAGGTCCAGATCCTTGCGGTCGTAGATCTCCCGCACCGACCGGGCGCCGAAGAACAGGTGCGTGGGCCGCCCGCCGTCCCGGGCCAGCTGGTCGACGATCGCCTTGAGGGGAGCCAACCCGGTGCTCCCGGCGACCAGCAGTAGGGGCCGGGTCGACGCGGGATCGAGCACCATCCGGCCGACCGGCGGTCCCAGCCGCAGCCGGTCGCCGGGTGATGCGCGGCGGACCAGGGCGGTCGAGACCGGGCCGCCGTCGATGAGCCGGACGTGCAGCTCGATCTCCAGGCCGCCCGGGGCGTTGGCCGGCGTGTAGAGCCGCCACTCCCGCGGCCGCAGGGTGGTGGGCTCGACCGACAGCGACTGGCCCGCCACGTACGGGTGCGGGGTCTCGGTCCGGACCTTGAGCACGGCGATGTCGAACGTGCGCAGGTCGACCTCGGTGACGTCGGCGTCCCACCAGGCCGGTTCGGCGGCGTCGACCTTCTGCGCGGCGCCGGACATGGTGTCGGCGACGATGCCGTACGCCGCGGCCCAATCGGCCTGCAACTTCTCTGTCCACGCGTCCCCGCTGAAGTGCCGCAGGGTGGTCAGCAGCGCCTCGCCGACGGCCGGGTAGTGCGCGGCCAGGGTGCCGAACTTGCGGTGGTCGCGGCCCAGATCCTCCAGGTAGGGCACGAGCTCGCCGACGTTGTCGACGTTGGTGACGATCCGCACCAGCGCCCCGACCAGCCGGTCCCGCTGCTTGGTCATGGACGGCGGGAACATGTCCCGGGTCTCCGGGTACCGCAGGAACAGGTAGCTGTAGAAGTGCTGCGCCACCTCGTCGGGGCCGTGCCCGGCGACGACGGCGAAGTTGGCCTTCAGCGCATCGGTGTCGATGGTCATGACGGCCGGCCCGCCGTCCCGCAGGTGGGGCCGCCCACCACCGGGCGGGCGCCGGTGGCGGTGGCCCTTCCGGCGGGTCGGCGCGGCGGATTCGTCACGAGCGCTCCTTGCCGGTCGCACGACCTGAGACGACGAACACACGCAGGGTAGCCGCAGGGTCGGGTGACGTGCAAAGGCGGCCTACTCCGATCGGGTCGGTGCACGACCGCGGAGCGGGAATCGGTTGGCAGGGTGTGACCATTCGGGCGCCCTTGGTCGGCAGAATGTCGGCTTCGCCCGGCTCGGCTGCTCGAACGCCATCACGATTCGTGGTCGGACCGACGGGGCGTCAACTCCGGTGCCGTCTCCGGAGCGCCCGACCGCGCCGGGCCGTCCGCGGTGTCGGACCCGGATGCGACAGTGGGTCCATGCCGCCCCGGATCAGTGTCGAGCAGCGGCGGGCCCGGCTGGGTCGGCGGCACGGCCTGGCGAGGCCGGCCACCGGGCGGACGCCCGCGGAGGTCACCGCCGGGGTCGTGGCGCTGCACGCCACCGACCCGGCGACGGTGCACCTGTCGGTGGCCGCCCGTTCGACCGACCTGACCCCGGGCGCGGTCGCGTCCGCGCTGCACGACGAGCGCTCGCTGGTCCGGATGATGGGCATGCGCCGGACGATGTTCGTGGTGCCCTCCGACCTGGTCCCGGTGGTGCAGCGGGCGGCCGCCGACGCGGTCGCCACCCGGCTTCGCGCGGCGCTGGTCAAGGACCTCGCCGCAGCGGTGGAGTCGCCGGCCGGCTGGCTCGCCGACCTCGAACGGTCGGTCCACGAACTGCTCCGCGACGCCGGCCCGGCCCCGGCGACGGCCCTGTCGGCGGCCGAACCGCGGCTGCGGACCAAGCTCACCTACGCGCCGGGCAAGAGCTACGGGGCCTCCTCCACGATCACCACCCGGGTGCTGACGCTGATGGCCGCGGACGGTCTGATCGCCCGAGGGCGGAATCGGGGCGCCTGGACCGGCGCCCAGTACGAGTGGGCGCCGATCGAGCGGTGGTTCCCCGCGGGCATCCCCGTCCTGGATCCGGCGACCGCCCGGGCCGACCTGGTGCGGGCGTGGCTGGGCCGGTTCGGGCCGGCGACCGTCGCCGACGTCACCTGGTGGACGGGGTGGAACGGTCGGGACACCCGGGCCGCGCTCGCCGCGTCCGGCGCGGTGGAGGTCTGGTTGGACGAGGGGCCCGGGGTGGCCCTGCCGGACGATCTGGAGCTCGAGCCGGCCCCCGATCCGTGGGTCGGTCTGCTGCCCGCCCTCGACCCCACCCCGATGGGCTGGATCGATCGCGACTGGTACTTCCCGCCGGCATACAAGGCGCTGCTGTTCGACCGCACCGGCAACATCGGGCCCACGGTGTGGTGCGACGGGCGCGTCGTCGGCGGGTGGGCCCAGCGGCCGTCCGGCGAGGTGGTGACCCGGCTGCTCACCGACATCGGCGCGGAGGCGACGGCGGCGGTCCGGGACCGGGTCGAGCAGGTGCAGCAGTGGATAGGTCCGGCCCGGGTGATCCCGAAGTTTCGGGTTCCGCTCGACCGCGAACTGGCCGGCTGACGGCCGCGGATCAGCCGGCGCCGGCCCGGTGCGCCAGCCAGGCCTGGTAGCCGCCGGCCAGATCGGTGGCCCGGCGCAGGCCGAGATCCTGCAGGGTCGCGGCGGCCAGGCTGGAGCTGTACCCCTCGTTGCAGACGACGATGATCCGCTGGTCGGACCCCGTGACGATCGGCAGCCGATGGGTCGACGTCGGGTCCAGCCGCCACTCCAGGACGTTGCGGTCGACGACGACGGCGCCCGGCAACGCTCCGTCGCGCTCGCGCTGCTCGACCGGCCGGGTGTCGATGATCAGGGCACCCGCTGCCGCCTCCCCGGCCAGGGCTTCCGGTGGCACCCGGTCCAGGCGGGCCCGCGCCCGGTCCAGCAACTCGTTGATCGCGCTCATCGGGTCATCCTCGCGCCCACCGGCCGCGGGTGGGGCGGGCGGCCCGGTCGCCGGGGGTGCAGGATGCTCCGGGGACGCCCGGAAGGAACCGCCTGTGCTCACGGACACCGCTGCCGCCGACACGCTGCTCGCCGCGTTCGTCTCCCGGGCCGGCCGCGACGATCCGTACCCGGTCTACCGCGAGTTGCTGGCGCTGCCCGGGTTGCCGCGGCTGGGCGACGGTTCGCTGATGATCACCCGGTACGCCGACTGCTCGGATGTGCTGCGCAGCCCGGACGTCGGGCATTCCGACGACGTCGGTGGCGGGCGCGTGCCGGACTGGCGGGACCATCCCGCGTTGCTGCTCTTCGGCACCGGGCTGCTCGGGCTGGACCCGCCGGTGCACACGCGGCTGCGCCGCATCGTCAGTGGCGCGTTCACCCCGCGCCGCGCCGCCGGCCTGCGACCGGCGATCGCCGGCGTCGTGTCCGAGCTGCTGGACGGTCTGGCGTCGGGTGCCGATTTCGTCTCGGGCTTCGCGTTCCCGCTGCCCATCGCGGTGATCGGCGAGCTGCTCGGCGTGGCCCGGGCGGACCAGCCACCGTTCCAGAAGCTGGCCCGGGACTGGACCCACGTGCTGGACGTGACGACTCCGCGGGTGCTGGCCCGCGCCGACGCGGCGGCCGTCGAGATCCGGTCGTATCTGGGTGAGCTGGCCGCCGAGCGGCGGGCGCGGCCGCGGGGTGACCTGATGAGCGCGCTGGTGGCCACCGAGCCCGACGGGCTGGGTCCGGACGAGGTGGTGACGATGGCTGCGCTGCTGTTCGCGGCCGGCTTCGAGACGGCCACCCATCTGCTCGGCAACGGACTGGTCGCCCTGCTGGGCGCGCCCGGCCAGCTGGCCCGCTGGCGGTCGGCGCCGGACGCGTTGGCCGAGACGGCCGTCGACGAGTTGCTCAGGTTCGACTCCCCGGTGCAGATCGCCCGGCGCAAGGCCCTGCGGCCGCTGACGGTGGGTGGTACGCCGGTCGCCGCCGGCGAGAAGCTCACGGTCTGCCTGGGTGCGGCGAACCGGGACCCCGCCCGGTTCACCGACCCCGACCGGCTCGATCTGGGCCGGGCCCAGGGCGGGTCCCTGGCATTCGGCGCGGGCATCCACTACTGCCTCGGCGCGCCGCTGGCCCGGCTGGAGGGTCAGGTCGCCTTTCCCGCCCTGTTCCGCCGGTACCCGCAGATCGCCCTGGCCGGTCCGGGGATGCGGCGGGTCAGCCTGACCCTGCGTGGCTACCAACGGCTTCCGGTCACCCTGGACTGACGGCGCCCCCTGCCCCGGGCTGATCATCTCGGCAGGAAAAGCGACATGTCGGGCACCTTCTGCCGACTTGATCAGCCCGGGTCAGGCCGCGGCGACCGGACGGGGCCGCGGTCGGCCGGACGGGAGTCCGAGGAGGGCCAGACCCTCGTCGCGGGGCCAGAGCCGGAGGGCGCACGACGTGTCGGGGGCGACGCGCATCAGCGCGCGAATTCGGCCGGTCAGCTCGTCCGGCGATCGCGTTGCCACGGCCCAGGTGTACCGAACGACCCGGATGCCCCACTGCTGCAGTAGCCATTCGCGCTCCTTCTCCCGCCGGATCGCGGCGGCGGGGTCCGTCAGCAGGTACTTGCCCACGCCGTCGCCTTCCGCGGCGATGCGGAAGGCGGGCCAGTAGTGGTCGAGCCGGGCCTCCGGGACGATGTCGCCGACCCAGACGTTGCTCAGACTGCCTGGGAGACCGGCGTCGAGGAACGCCAGCCGTCCGGCCGACTCCAGGGGTGACTCGACGTCGGCGTCGCAGTGCTGCACCGGCCAACGCGCCCGACGCCCACCGCGCCATCGCTCGACGTCGACGGCGGCCTGCGCGAGCCGGTCCCGGCCCCGGTGGCGGAAGGCCACCGCGTCGGCGAGTACGAGCCCGGTCAGCCGGTCGGCCTGCCGGGCGACGTCGACGGCGGCGAACGCGGGGTCGACCGCGGGGCACCCGTCGACCTGACCGAGCCAGCGGTCCGGCACCGCGGCGAATCGAGTCCGGCCCCAGCGCGTCGTGTTCGACCCGCTGACCCGCGACCCCGGCCTGATCACGTTCGGCACGGTGGGTGGACGTCCCCGGGTCGGCAGGTCGTGCAGGACGATCGACGACCAGTCGGACGCGTAGCTGTCCGGCGCCGCGACCATGAGGAACGCCCGGGTGCGGAGCCGGAAGGCCGACCACTCGCCGGCGGACCGCAGCGTGGCGGTGTCGGCGTAGACGCCCTTGGCCAGACCGGTCAGCAGTCCGGCCCGTTCGAGCCGGTGCAGCCGGCTGCGCGACCCGGAGGTCCCCTCGAAGTCCGCCGCCCGGATCAGGCCCCGGCCGTCGAGCAGGGTGGCCCGGACATCGGCGGGCAGAGTGGGTGCGGCAGGCATGCGGTGAGCGTCGCGCACTCGCGGCCGCCGTGGGGCCCGCCCGGCGCGAATGTGGACAACCCGCGGCCGGCCGCTTGTCCGGGCTGATCATCTCGGCAGGAAAAGGGACAAGTCGGGCACATTCTGCCGAGATGATCAGCCCGGTCTGATCCGGCCCGCCCCGGGACACTCGGCCCATTCGGCACCGGATGCGACGCAGCCCCGGCGCCGGGCGCCGGGGCTGCGTCGGACGGCGGGGGCCGGGCCGCCGGTGAAGGCGGGGGAGTGCATGACGTGCTTGTTGCGGGTGTAGTCCTCGAAGCCGTACATCGACAGGTCCTTGCCGTAGCCGGACTTCTTGAACCCGCCGTGCGGCATCTCGGCGACCAGCGGGATGTGTGTGTTGATCCAGACGCAGCCGAAGTCCAGGCGCGCGGACATCCGGGCGGCGACGTCCACGTTCTTGGTCCAGACCGAGGAGGCCAGGCCGTAGTCGATGTCGTTCGCGCATTCCAGCGCCTCGTCCTCGGTGCCGAACTTCTGCACCGTGATGACCGGGCCGAACACCTCGCTCTGCACGATCTCGTCCTTCTGGTGCACGCCGGCCACGACGGTCGCGGGGAAGTAGTAGCCAGGACGGTCCAGCGGCGCGCCGCCGGCGGTGATGTCCGCGGTGTTGCGGGCCCGTTCGACCAGGCCGGCGATGTGGGCCAGCTGGTTGGCGTTGTTGATCGAGCCGAACAGGATGTCCTCGTCGTCGGGGGAGCCGGTCCTGGTCTCCTTGGCCTTGGCGGTCAGCGCGGCGACGAAGTCGTCGTAGATGCCGGCCTGGGCGATGACCCGGGTGGCGGCGGTGCAGTCCTGCCCGCCGTTGAAGTAGCCCGCGGTGGCGATGCCCTCGACGGCGTCCTCGATGGAGGCGTCGTCGAACACCACGACGGGTGCCTTGCCGCCGAGTTCCAGGTGGGCGCGGGTCAGGTTCTTGGCGGCCGCGGTGGCCACCGCGATGCCCGCGCCGGTCGAGCCGGTGATCGAGACCAGTGCCGGCGCCTTGTGCGCGGTCAGGGCCGCACCGGTGTCCCGGTCGCCGCAGACGACGTTGACCACGCCCGGCGGGTAGAACTCCTGCAGGGCCTTGCCCATCCACACCGAGCTGGCCGGGGTGGTGTCGGACGGCTTGAGCACGACGGTGCAACCGGAGGCCAGCGCGGGCGCGATCTTCCAGATCGCCATCATCATCGGGTAGTTCCACGGCGCGACCTGGCCGACGACGCCCACCGGCTCCCGGCGGATCGAGGAGCTGAAGCCGCGCATGTACTCGCCGGAGGACTTGCCCTCCAGCACGCGCGCGGCCCCCGCGAAGAAGCGGATCTGATCGACCATCGGGCCGATCTCCTCGGACAGCGTCATCGCGGTCGGCTTGCCGGTGTCCTTGACCTCGACCGCGACCAGCTCGTCCGCGTTGGCCTCGATGTGGTCCGCGAATTTGAGCAGGGCCTGCTGCCGCTCGCTCGGCGTCGCCCACCGCCAGGTCCGGTAGGCCTCGGTCGCCGCCGCGTACGCCCGGTCGACGTCCTGCGCCCCGGACAGCGGCGACGTCGCGTACACCGTGCCGGTGCTGGGATCGACGATGTCCAGCGTTGCCCCGTCCGCCGCCGGAACAGTTTCGCCGTTGATGACGTTGTCCAGCGCGATCTTCTCGCTCACTGCCTGCCCTTTCGTTGACCCACCGTCCAGAGCCCGACCCTATCCCCGGCTCGGCCGGTGCGCTGGGGTCGCGAGCGGGCCCCCGGGCCGGCGGACGGGCCGGGCGACGGGCGGTGGACGGGCCGGGCGAGAGACCGTGGGCGGGCCGGCCGGTCAGCCCGGCAGGGACACCCCGATCAGCACGGGCTCGGGCTCCAGCGTCACCGCGAAGGCCGCCCGCACGCCGTCGCGGATCTGCGCGGCCAGCGCGAGCAGATCGGCGGTCGAGCCGCCCCGGTTGGTCAGCGCCAGGGTGTGCTTGCCCGAGATCGCCACCCGGCCGCCCGGCCCGGCGAAGCCCTTGCCGAAGCCGGCCCGCTCGATCAGCCACGCGGCCGAGAGCTTGACCCTGCCCGCCGCCGGAACCCGGCCCGGCTCCGCCGCGACTGCCCGGTTCTGCCCGGCGGCCGCCGGCTCGTCCGGCACCGGGTAGCGGGGGTAGGCGACGTCGGCCCCGAGACGGTCCCGGATGGCGCGGTCGGTCCGGGCCAGGGCCTCGGGGTCCAGGATCGGGTTGGTGAAGAAGGAGCCGACGCTGCGGGTGTCGGGATCGTCCGGGTCGAGGACCATGCCCTTGGACCGGCGCAGGCCCAGCACCGCCTCGCGGACCGCGGCGGCCGGGGCGGTCGCCCCCGGCGCGACCCCGAGGGTGCGGGCCAGCTCCGCGTACTTCACCACCACCGGTCCCCGGCTCAGTCGCATCGTCACGTCGGTGACGACCCCGGTGCCGGTGCCCCGCAACGTCGAGCTGCGGTACCGCAGCCGCAGGTCGGACGCCGGGACCGGATAGGTGGTGCCGGTGTGCCGGTCGAACAGCGTCACCGACTCCAGCACCTCGGCGATCTCGGTGCCGTAGGCGCCGACGTTCTGCACCGGCGTGGCCCCGGTCGAACCGGGGATGCCGGACAGCGGCGCCAGTTCGCCGAACCCGTCGGCGGTGAGGGTCGCCACGACCTCGTCCCAGTTCTCGCCCGCCCCGACGGTCACCAGGGCGGCGTCGCCGGTCGGCACGACGCGGATCCCGCGGATCGCGATCCGCACGACCGGTACGTCGATGCCCGCGTCGGCGACCACCAGGTTCGACCCGCCGCCCAGGACGAGCACGCCCGTGCCGCTGCGGTCGGCGTCGCCGACGATGCGGCGTACGTCGTCGGGGGTGTGCGCCTCGGTGAGCGCGGGGGCGGGACCGCCCAGGCGCAGGGTCGTCAGGTCGGCGAGGCGGACGGGTGTGGACACCCGGACAGGGTAGGCAGCCGCGGCGCCCGGTGCCGACACGGCCGCGTCACCCGGACCTCACGAACGCGGCCTACGGTGGGAGCACCATGCGCGGGCGCGGACGACGGCCGTGGTGACACAACGTGGTCAACGAACGTGGTCAACGAACGGGTCAGAAGAACGTGGTCGAAGAACGTGGTCAGAGAAGGAGTGTGCGGTGCGACGAACGACTCGGCATCGGCAGGTCCGGTTCGGCTGGATCGCACTCGCGCTGACCGCCGTGCTCGCGCTCGCCGGCTGCGGCGCCGGCAGCGGCGACGTGGTGGTCACCGTGACCTCCACCGCCGGGGCGCCGGTCACCGTGTCCGGCCTGGACCAGTCGGCCGCGCCGAGCAGCGACTCCACCGCCCTGAACACCAAGGTGCGGGTCAGCTCCAAGCCGAAGTTCGGCTCGACCGACGTGGCCCCGAACGACCCGGTCACGGTGACGGTGTTCTCGGCGACGATCAAGGACCTGACGGTCACCGGGGACGACGGCTCGAACGTCACGGGAACCATCTCCGACGACAAGGCCACCTGGACCCTGAACCAGAAGCTGGCCTACAACACCACCTACACGTTCACCGGCACGGCCACCGACGCCGATGGCACCGACACCCCGTTCACCGGGACGCTGCAGACCGTCAAGCCGGAGTCGACGGTGCGGGCCTCGTTCCAGATCCCCAGCGGCACGACCGTCGGGGTGGCCGCGCCGGTGATCATCACCTTCGCCGAGGCGATCGGTGACAAGGCCGCGGCCCAGCAGACGTTCAAGCTGACCACGGACAAGGGCGACATCAAGGGCTCCTGGGGCTGGCTGCAGGACGAGGACATCCAGGGCACCGGGGTCAAGCAGTCGATCGTGCACTTCCGCCCGGCCGAGTTCTGGCCGGCCAACACCAACGTGCACGTCGAGGCCGACCTCCAGGGGGTCAACTACGGCAGCGGCAAGTGGGGTCGGGAGGACATCGCCACGGACTTCACCGTCGGCCGCAAGCAGGTGGTCCAGGCCGACGTCACGACGTTCCGGATGGTCGTGCTGGTCGACGATCAGGTGGTGAAGAACTACCCGGTCTCCTACGGCAAGGAGTCCGTGCCCGGGCGGGCCACGGTCAGCGGCATCCACGTGGTGACCGAGAAGTATCCGACGTTCTCGATGTGCAATCCGCAGTTCGACTACTGCAACGTCGAGGAGAAGTGGGCCGTCCGGATCAACAACAACGGTGAGTTCATCCATGAGAACGCGCTGACCACGCCCTACCTGGGCAAGGAGAACGTCTCCCACGGCTGCATCAACATGGGGGTGGGGGACGCCGAGGACTACTACAACTCGGCCATCTACGGCGACCCGGTGGTGGTCTCCAACACCGGTGCGCAGATGAGCGAGAAGGACTACATCTACGACTGGATCTACTCGTTCGACGATTGGCAGAAGCTGTCCGCCCTGTGAGCGGGGCGCCGGGCCGGCGCCGGGCGGTCGTTCGCCGGGCGTACCGTGACGGCGTCATGGGCAGACACTCCGCGCACGCCGATCCCGAGGATCGGGGTACCCTGGCGCCGCGCGCCGGCGAGCCGCCGATCCGGCGGCTCGCGGCCATCTCCCTGCACACCTCGCCACTGGCCCAGCCGGGCACCGGCGACGCCGGCGGCATGAACGTCTACATCGACCAGACCGCCCGCCGGATCGCCGCGCGCGGCATCGAGGTCGAGATCTTCACCCGGGCCACCTCGTCGGATCAGCCGCCGATCGTCGAGATGGCACCGGGGGTGCTGGTCCGGCACATCGTGGCCGGCCCGTTCGAGGGCCTGGACAAGGAGGACCTGCCCGGGCAGCTGTGCTCGTTCGCGGCCGGGGTGATGCGGGCCGAGGCGCGCAAGGCGCCCGGCCACTACGACCTCGTGCACTCGCACTACTGGCTGTCCGGCCAGGTCGGCTACCTGGCCAAGGACCGCTGGGGCGTGCCCCTGGTGCACTCCGCGCACACCCTGGCCAAGGTCAAGAACGCGGCGATGGCGCAGGGTGACGACCCCGAACCCCGGGGCCGGCTGATCGGTGAGGACCAGGTGGTGGCCGAGGCCGACCGGCTGATCGCCAACACCGCGGCCGAGCGGCGGGACCTGGTCCAGTGGTACGACGCCCGGCCCGACCGGATCGACGTCGTCCCGCCCGGGGTGGACACCGACCTGTTCACCCCCGGCGACCGCGCCGCCGCCCGGCAGGCCCTCGGTATCGGGCCGGACGAGAAGGTCGTCGTCTTCGCCGGGCGCATCCAGCCGCTCAAGGGTCCGGACGTGGCCGTCCGCGCCGTGCACCGGCTGGCCGACCGGCATCCCGAGCACCGCTGGCGGCTGGTCGTGGTCGGCGGTGCGTCCGGCACCGGCCGCCGGCCGGGTCACCGGCTCGACGATCTGGTCGACCTGCTGGGCAGCCGGGACACCATCGACTTCCGGCCGCCCGTGCCGGCCGCCGACCTCGTGACGATCTTCCGGGCCGGTGACGTGGTCGCCGTGCCCAGCTTCAACGAGTCGTTCGGCCTCGTGGCGGTCGAGGCCCAGGCGGCCGGGACCCCGGTGGTGGCCGCGGCCGTCGGCGGGCTGACCGTGGCCGTGGCCGACGGCGTCAGCGGGCTGCTGGTGGACGGCCACGATCCCGAGCAGTGGGCCGACGCCCTGGCCCGCGTCGCGCTGGACCCGGCCGGTCGGGACCGGCTGGCGGCCGGCGCCCGGCGGCAGGCCCTGCGGTTCTCCTGGGACGCCACGGTCGACGGGCTGCTGGACAGCTACCGGGCGGCCCGCGTCGCCGCCCTGGCCTCCCGGGTGATCGAGCCGGTCGACGCCCAGCGCCTGATGCGCGCCGCCGGGTTGTGACCGCCCGACGCGCGGCCGGCGACCGCGACCGGCGAGCGGGGACCGGGTGACGACGATGGACACCGACGGCATCGCCGCCGCCCTGACCGGGTTGGGCGCCGACTTCGTCCGGCACGGCGACGACGCGATTCTGGTGACCCTGCCGGGGGAGCGGCGGCACCGGACGCTGGTGTGGCTGCTGGTCGGCGCGCACCACGTGGTGATCGAGTCCTTCGTCTGCCGCAAGCCCGACGAGAACGTCGAGCAGGTCTACCGGTTCCTGCTGCAGCGCAACGCCCAGCTCCGGACGGTCGCCTACGCGATCGACGCGGACGGCGACATCCACCTGGTCGGCCGGCTCGGCCGGACCACCGTGACGGCCGAGGAACTCAACACCGTGCTCGGGGTCGTGCTGGCGGCCTCCGACGCCGACTTCAACGCGATTCTGGAGCGGGGCTTCGCCTCGGCGATCCGGCGCGAATGGGCCTGGCGCACCTCGACCGGGCAGTCCGTCGCCAACCTGACCCAGTTCCGGCATCTCATCGACGCCGACTGAGGCCGCCCTGCGACGAGGTGTCACCCAGGGTCAGCGCCCACGGCGGCGTTCAGCGGGCGGCATCGATCGAAAACCGACATCCGTCCCGTATGTGACCAAAAGGGTGACGGTGGTGACGACTGAGCGTAGCCGGATCGAGGACGGCTGAGCACAGCGAGGTCGAGTATCGTCACACCGGACCAGAGAGTCGTCCAGGTGCGTGACACAAGACACTGGGGGATGCCCGTGATCGGGCGACAGCGTCGGTTGGCTGCCGCGCTGACGCGTGCCCTCGGTCGGCGCCGCCGCTTGCCTCACCCGGACGGGTGGCGCGCCCCGGAACACCGCGCCGGGTACGAGGAGCCGACCCCGTCCGTCGCCCCGCTCGACCGGTCGTCCCGATGGGTTCGCCTGGTGGCCGGCGCGGCCGCCGGTGCGGTGGTCCTGACCGTCGCGGTCCCGGCGACCCAGGCCTGGGCCGCGATTCCGGCCGTGCTGGACGTGGGCGCGGCCGGCGTGCCGGCGGGACTGCCCACGGGACCGCCGGTCTGCGCGCCGGGGCAGGAGTCGGTTCCGGCCTCCGGATCGGGCACGCCCGCCCCGCTGGGCAATCTGCAGGGTGTGCCGGCCGAGGTGGCCGGGGGCGGCACCTTCGCCGGGATCACCCTGGACGCCGAGCAGATCACGATGGCGGCCACGGTCATCGCCGTCGGCAAGCAGATGGGCATCACCCGTCGTGGGGTCCAGATCGGCGTCGCGGTCGCGACCCAGCAGTCGAGTCTGCGGCCGGAGGCGGTCAACGGCGAGTGGCTCGGGTTGTTCCAGCAGAACCCGGTCACCTACACGCAGTACCGGCGGACCGAGCCCGCGGGCGCGGCCTGGATGTTCTTCGACCAGCTGGTCAAGCAGGTGCCGGACTACGACACCGATCCGCGGTCGGACGACGAGATCGGCGAGGTGGTGCAGAAGACGCGGACCGGATGGCGGTTCGCGCAGTACACGGCGATGGCCGCCGCGCTGGCCGACCGGTTGATGGACTCCGTGCGGATCGCGCAGGACGAGGTGACCTGTGTGCCGGCGCCGGCGCAGCAGGCGGCGACGGGGTCGGCGTTCGATCCGGGCAACATCGTCTCCGACGCGGTGTTCTACAACTCCTCGGCGATGTCGGTCGAGCAGATCCGCACGTTCCTGCTCTCGGAGGGGGAGGGCTGCACGGGCCCCTGGTGTCTGAAGAACCTGCGGATCAGCACGCCGGCCCAGCCGGCTGACCAGTACTGCCAGGCGTACCCGGGCGGGGTGAACGAGGACGCGGCGACGGTGATCGCCCGGTTCTCGACCGCCTGCGGGATCAACCCGCAGGTCATGCTGGTCACCCTGCAGAAGGAGTCGGGGCTGCTGAGCCGCACCGACACGACCGCGGCGACGTACACGGCGGCGTGGGGCTGGCACTGCCCGGACACCGGCCCGGGGGGCAGCGCGAACTGCGACCCGGCGTACGCCGGGTTCTTCAACCAGGGTTACGGGATGGCCAAGCAGTGGGCCAGGTACCGGGTCGACCCGGGCAAGTACAACTACCGCGCCGGGCAGACGGCCACCATCCTGTGGAACGTCGCCGAGTCCGGGTGCGGCGGGGCGCCGGTCACGATCAAGAACCAGGCGACGGCGTCGCTGTACAACTACACCCCGTACCAGCCCAACGCCGCGTCGCTGGCGGCGTACCCGGGCACCGGCGACGCCTGCTCGGCCTACGGCAACCGGAACTTCTTCTTCCTGTTCCGCAAGTACTTCGGGTCGACCGGGGGCGGGGCGTCGACGACGGTGGTCAACGCCGCGGTGCGGGCGACCGGGACGACGGTGCAGGTGCCGAACAGCCCGTACGTCTCCGCGGCGTTGGCCGGGCAGACGATCACCGCGCCGACGCCACAGGTCGCGGCCGGGCTGGCGGCCGGGTTCAGCGCGTTGGGGTTGCCGTACGTCTGGGGTGGTGGTGGATCCGGAGCCGGCCCGAACAACGGCTGCGCCCGGGGCGGCGGCGACTACAACAGCTGCGGCCCGGAGATCGGGTTCGACTGCTCCGGCCTGACCGCGTACGTGCTGGGGATGGCCGGCTACGCCACGCCCGGCGACTCGGGGTCGCAGCGCGGGGCCGGGGTGTCGGTCAGCTGGTCGGACGCGCTGCCCGGCGACATCGTCGGATTCCCGGGGCATGTCGCGGTCTACCTGGGCACCGTCGGCGGCCGGCCCTACATCCTCGAGGCGTCCTGGGTCGGAACGCCGGTGCACATCGTCCCGTTGACCCGCACCGACATGGACGATCGGGTGCACCGGTACTGGACCGGTAGCCCGGTCCGGGCTCCCGGCATCGCCGACTTCGGATCCCTGGTGCGGATCAACAGCTACGCCAGCCCGAAGTACGCGGGCGGATCGGTGCCGTCGCTGAGCAGCCTGGCCTCCGGGTGGGCGTCGGGGTCGGGGTCGGGGTACACCCCGAACATCCCGCGGATCCGGCCGCAGCCGTTCCCGGCCCCGGCTCCGGTCGTGACGCTGCCCGACCCCGCGCCGGCCGCCGGCCCCGACCCGTCGCCCCCGGTCACCACCGTCACCCAACCCCCGCCCGCCACCGTCACCCCGACGGCCCCGCCCGCCACCGTCACCCCGACGGCCCCGACGGCCCCGACCGCGACGACCGTGACGGCTCCGACCGCGACGGCTCCGACCGCGACGGCTCCGACCGCGACGGCGCCGACCGCGACGGCCCCGGGCACGACGACGACCCCGGGCACGACGACGACCCCGGGGACATCCCCGTCGACCACCCCGGCACCGATCACCACGCCGACCCCGACCGCGCCGCCGGCCAGCACGTCCGCGCCGGCCAGCACGTCCGCGCCGGCGACCGGCTCGATCGGGACGGCGTCGGCCCCGGCCGGTTCGTCGACCGGCGGCACCGCACCCACCACCTCCGGCCCGTCCACGACCGGCGCCACCGCCTCCGGCCCGTCCACGACCGGCGCCATCACGAGCCCCGGCCCCGGGACCGCGAGCTCGACGGCGCCGACCGACCCGGCGACCGCGACGACCGGCTCGACCGCCCCGACCGGCACGAGTACGACCACGGGTCCGAGTACGACAACGGGTCCGAGTACGACGACGGGTCCGACCACCGTGACCACCCCCACGACGACCGGCTCCACCGCGGCCCCGGGCGGCTCGGTGTCCGCGATCGTCGAGACGTCGGGGCCCGCGGAGTCCGCGTCGTCGCCGGCGCCGCGGGCGCCCGCCGGACCGGCCCGGAGCGCCGACCTGTGGAGCACCGCCCCGCGGACCCGGCGCCCCGGGATCGATCGGGGAACGGCCGCACCCGGTCCCGACCCGCGCTGATCCACGCCCGCGCCCGTCCGCGCCCGTCCGCGCCCGTCCGGGCCCGGATTGCCCGCACGGATCGCCCGCCCACGGATCGCTCGGGACGGATTGCTCCTGACGGCGTCCACCGACCGGACCGACTGACGTCCGGCCGGCAAGGCCGCGCCGCCGGCGCCGGATCCGGCCGACCCGAAACCGCGGCCGCCCCGCTGGCGCCCGAGCCGGCCCCGACCGACCGTCCGGCCGACCGATCCCCGCCACCGTTGCCCAACCGTGACCTTCTGCGTGCAGCGCCGGTGGCGGACCGCTCCGTCCTGAGTGCACCGGCCGCCCGCGCGACCGGCTCGCACCGGACCCAGCCACGGAGGACGCACATGACGCGCACGGCTCTCGTCGGCCCAGCTTGCGAGGACACCATCGAGCACCGGAAGGGTGCCCGGAGGGCGATTCGGCGACGAAGGAGCCGGATCGTGCAGGGCACGTCCCGCAAGCGCACCGCGATCAGGGTGGCCGCCGGGACGGTGGTCGGAGTCCTGGCGGCGGGTCTGGTGGTGGCCTGCACCTCACCTTCGTCGACCGGGACCGCCGCGATCGACCAGGCCGACTCCGGCGCCCTGGCCACGG
>NZ_JBMDXT010000082.1:0-29697 GCF_048594475.1 Nakamurella sp.
CGAAGCGGGCCGGCGGGCCGGCCCTGCGCTCGGTCCGCGATCGGATCGCGACCCGGATCGTCGGCCGGGAGCGGGAACTCGACCTGGTCCTGGCCGCCGTCGCGGCCGGCCGCGACCTGGTCCTGGAGGGTCCGCCGGGCACCAGCAAGACGACGATGCTCAAGGCGATCACCGGTCAGTGGGGCATCCCGTTGCTGTTCGTCGAGGGCAACGCCGATCTGACCCCGGCCAAGCTCGTCGGCCATCACAACCCTGCCCGGGTGCTGCGTGAGGACTACAGCGCCGACACGTTCGTGCCCGGCCCGCTGGTCCAGGCGATGCAGGAGGGCGGCTTCCTCTACATCGAGGAGTTCAACCGGGCGCCCGAGGACACCCTGAACACGCTGCTCACCGCGATCGCCGACCGGTCGATCGCCGTCCCGCGGGTCGGCACCATCGATGCGGCGGCCACCTTCCGGGTGATCGCCTCGATGAACCCGTTCGACAACGTCGGCACCACCCGGCTGTCCACGAGCGTGCACGACCGGCTCTGCCGGCTGGCGATCGACTACCAGGACGAGGCCGCCGAGCAGCAGGTCGTGGCCCTGCGGGCGCCCGACCTGCCCGCCGGTCTGGCCGGCCGGCTGATCCCGGACGGCGTGGCGGTCACCCGGGCCACCCGGCGCCATCCGGACGTGCGGCAGGGCAGCAGCGTGCGCGGAGCGATTGACACGGTGCTGGTCGCCGCCGAGCTGGCGGCCCTGCGGGGCATCGCCGCGGGCGACGACGATCGGTACCCGGCGGCCGTGCTGGACGCGATGATCGTGGCCCTGTCCGGCCGCATCCATCTCGACGAGGCCGCCGAGACCACCCCGGAGCAGGTGCTGACCGAGATCTTCCAGGACCGGTTCCTGCTGGCGGGCACCGACCGTCCCGGTTGAAGAGCGGTCGACGCGGACGGGCCGGTGCGCCGGCCCACCGACCGGCCCGCCCGCGCCACCCGCCGGCCGTTGCGGCGCAAGCCGAAGACGCTCGACGCCGATCCGTCGCTGTACGTGCCGGCCGGTGGCGGGGGAGCGGGTGTGGTGCTGGAACGGTCCGGCGGTCCCGGAGCGCGCCCGGCCCCGGCCGGCCCGGGCGGGTCGGCCCCGGGCGTCACGGCCGAGCCGGCCGAACTGCTCGCCGCTCCGGCCGCCACGGACCGGGGCCCGCACGAGGCGCAGGTCCGCGAGCGCGCCCGGCAGATCGCGCAGCGGCTGGCCCTGCCCCGGCCCCCGCGCAGCGGGCCGGTGCGGCGCGGCTCGGGGACGCTGGCCAGCCTGCCCTATCGCGGGGGTTCGGACGACATCGACCTGGACCGGACGCTCGAGGTGCTGGCCGAACGGCCGGTGCCCGAGGCCGAGGACATCGTGGTCCGCGACCGGGTCCGCACCAAGCGGTCGGTGGTGCTGGCCGTCGACGTCTCCGGGTCGATGCGCGGGGAACGGGTGCGGACCGCCGCCGCGACCGTCGCCGCGCTGGCCGGCGCCCTGCATCGCGACGACCTGGCCGTCATCGCCTTCTGGTCGGACGCGGCCCTGCTGGTCCCGCTCGGCGCGCCCGTGCACCCGCTGGCCCTGCTCGATCAGCTGCTGGCGCTGCCCGCCCGCGGGTTGACCAACGTGGCCTTCCCGCTGCAGCTCGCCGGCCGGCAGCTGGCCCGGATCCCGGCCCGCGACGCCCGCGTCGTGCTGCTGTCCGACTGCGTGCACAACGCCGGACCCGACCCCCGCCCGGTCGCCGGCCGGCTGCCCCGCCTCGACGTGCTGCTGGACGAGTCCGGCGAGAAGGACCTCGATCTCGGCCGCGAGCTGGCCGGCGCCGGCCGGGGCCGGCTCGCGCGCATCCGCACCTACCGCGACGTCGCCCCCGCCCTGCAGCGGGCCTTCACCGACTGACCCACCCCACCCGACCGGTTCGGCCCCGCCCGCCGGTTCGACCCAACCACCCCGCCCGGCGGTTCGGCCCACCCACCCCGCCCGCGCGGATCATCTCGGCCGGCGCGGACGAAACCGCCGCCGATGTGACGGATGGGGCGCCCGTCAACCAGATCGTCCGCGCGGCAGCTCCGGGCCGCGCCCGGCCGCCGGCCGGGCCCGGCGGCAGATCCCGGGCCGCGCCCGGCGCCGAGGTCCGGCGACCCGGCCACCCGCGACCCAGACCGTCAGCGACCCATTCCGCCAGCGACCCAGGCCGCCAGCGACCCAGGCCGTCAGCGGGCCAGGCCGTCAGCGGCCCGCGGCCCGGCCGAGGGCGACGATCAGCGGCCGGGTCTCGGGTGTCGAGATCGCGAACCGGCGAAAGCCCAGCGTCCACAGCTGGGCGACGGTGTCCTCGGCGACCTCGCCGGCCAGCCGGACGCCGATCCGGGCGGATCCGGCGACGCCGGCCGCGCGGCGCAGCAGACCCCCGCCCGACGGGTCGAGCCGGCGCCGGGGATCGATCGACAGCAGCCCCCGGCGCAGGTAGTCGTCCAACGGTTCGGACGTCAGCAGGAGCCGCGGTGGCAGGCCGAACATCGCCGCCTGCAGCGCGCGGACCTCCAGCCAGATCACCTCGGACGCTGCCGCGATCTCCTCGATCGTCAGCACCCCCCGCGGGCTGGTGAGGTAGGCGCCGACCGCGATCCCGGACCCGGCGGCGGTGTCCCGCACCAACCGGGCCTCGGCCGGGTCGGACACGTGCCGCACCGCCAGGTGGACCCGCGCACCGCCGCCGGCGGCCGCCCGGGCCCGGGCCAGGCCGGCCACCTGGGCCTCGAGCAGGCCCAGCCGGCCGAGCGGCACGGCGAGCTCGGGATGGCGGGTGGTGACGGCCGTCTGCTGCAGCAGCTCGCGGGACTCGTCGGCGACCAGGTCGATTGCCCGGACCCCGATCTCCAGGTCACCGGCGGCCGCCAGCAGCGGGGTCAGTTCCTGGGCGATCAGGTCGGTGAACCGCTCGAAACCGTCGGCGCCCGCCGCGGGCGCCTCCAGCAGGTGTGCGACCAGCCCGTCGAGATGGCCGGTCGCGGCGAGCACGTCGTCGATCGCGGTGACCAGTCCGGCGGCGCCCGACTCCCGAGCGGCGGCGACGTCGGCCGGCCGGGTCACCCGGGACAGCACCTCGCACCCGCTGGCCGCCGCGGCGAGGTCGAGCAGCCGCCGCAGCGCGCCGGTCGCGGCCGCCGGGGTGGCGGTGGCGAAGGAGCCGGCGAAGAGCTCGCCGGTCGACCCGTCCAGCGACACCGGATCGCCCTCGGCCAGCAGGGTGTCGCCCACCCGCAGCGTGCGGGCGCCCGGATCGATCCGCAGCTCGCCGGCACCGACCACGCAGCAGGTGCCCAGCGCCCGGGCCACCACCGCGGCGTGGCTCGTGGAACCACCGGTGGCGGTGACGATCCCGCGGGCGGCGATCATGCCGTGCAGATCGGCCGGGCTGGTCACCGACCGGGCCAGCACCACCGCACCGCGCTCGTCGGCCAGCGCCGCGGCCCGGTCCGGGTCGAGCACCAGCGCGCCGCTGACCTGCCCGGGGCAGGCGCCGATCCCGGTCGTCAGCAGCCGTCCACCCGCCCGGGCGGCCGCCACCTCGGCCGGGTCGAACACGGGCCGCTGCACCTGCCGCACCTGGCCCGCGGACACCCCGCGCAGGGCCACGCCCGGTGCGGCGGTTCCGTCGGCGGCCAGGTCGGCGGCGATCCGCACGGCTGCCTCGGGTGTCCGCTTGGCCGACCGCACCTGGAGCAGGAACAGCGTGGATCGCTCGACGGTGAACTCGATGTCGAGCACGTCACCCTGGGCCCGTTCCAGCGCCGCGCAGGTCGTCCGCAACTCCTCCAGCACGGCGGGGGCGAGGGCTGCGGTGACCGGGTCCGGGGTCCGCAGTCCGGCGACGACGTCCTCCCCCTGGCTGTGGGCCAGGTACTCGCCGAAGATCCCGGGCTCGCCGGTGACCGGGTTGCGGGTGAAGACCACGCCGGAACCGGAGTCGTCGGACAGGTTCCCGAACACCATGGACTGGACGACGACGGCGGTGCCGAGATCGTGAGGGATACCGTGGAAGTCGCGGTAGGTGCGGGCCCGCCGGGTGTTCCACGAGCGGAAGACCGCCTCCACCGCGCCGAGCAGCTGATCGCGCGGGTCCGCCGGGACGCGGTCACCGGTGTCGTCGGCGAGGGCCTGCGCGCAGGCCGCCCACACCCGGTCGTACACCGCGGCCGGGTCCTCGTCGCCCCGGACGGCGGCGACCAGCTCGGCCACCCCGGCTCCGGGATCGAGGGCGCCGAGAACGGTCTCGGCATACATCGCGTGGAAGCGGGCGACCACGTCGGCCACGAAGTGGCTGTCGCCCGTGGCGCGGCCGAGGGCGGCGGCCGATTCCCGGCACAGCCCCAGGTTCAGGACGGTGTCCATCATTCCGGGCATGGAGATCGGTGCGCCGGAGCGCACGGACAGCAGCAGGGGCACCGGACCACCGCCGAAGGTCTTTCCGGCGGCCACCTCCAGCTCGCCCAGGCGCCCGCCGATCTCGTCGACCAGGTCGGCCGGCAGTCGCTTGTCGGTCAGGTACGACCGGCAGGCCGGGGTGCCGATGATGTAGCCGGGCGGGACCCGCAGGCCCTGCTGCGACATCCGGGCCAGGCCGGCGCCCTTGCCGCCCCACCGGTCGACGTCGGCCGGGTCGGCCCGGGCGAACGTCGACGTCGCGCCGGACAGGGTGGTCGTCGTCATTCGGCGCGGTCCCGGCCCAGCGCGCGCAGCAAGTCCTCGTGGAACTCGAACCAGACCGTGTGCACGGAGTCCAGGGTCGGCGACGAGACGTACTCGGGCCGGCCGGCGTCGACCTCACCCATGGCGGCGGCGAACCGGGTGGCGTAGCCGGCGAACCGGCCGTCGTGCCCGGCGAGGGTATCGATCAGCGGGTCCAGCCGGGCGACCAGCTTGTCCATCCGGCCGATGATCTTGTCGTCGTACTCGGCGTCGGTGTGGTCGTTGGCGACCTTGCGACCGCCGACGTCGACCTGCTGCCAGGCCGAGATCGTCGTCAGGAACTGGGCGTTGACCGTCTCGAAGCGCTCCACCTGACCCAGCACGGCGGGATCGTCGCGCAACGCGGCGTACCGCGCCGCGGCCGCGGCGGCCAGGGCGGGTCCGGCGGCGTCCGTGGGCAGGGCGGCGCCGCCGGCGACGACCACCAGGTTCCGGTCGGCCAGGGCCCGCAATGCGTCCTGGGCCGTGCCGACGTCCAGACCCAGCGTGTGGGCGACGGACGCGGCGGTGGCCATCTTCTTCAGCGCGACCACGTTGAGCACGTCGTAGCCGGTCGGATCCATCATCGATTCCTCACGGACGAACGGGGGCGGCGCGGGCGCGCCGCCCCCGAAAGGGTGTCGGACGGTGGCGGGGGCGGTGCCCCGGCCGGTGGTCAGAGCCAGCGGTACTTCGAGCGGCGCCGGTCGGCGTTTTCCGAGAACGGCAGGTACCCGGCCCCGGAGAAGATCTTGCTGGGCACCGTCTCCTGCGCGAACCCGCGCTTGGTGATGTCGTAGTAGTAATTGGCCACCCGCTGGTCGATCTCCCAGAGGTCGTAGTCGCGGCAGGCCTTCTCGTAGGTCCCGGCCAGCCGCATGTGCGGCAGGATCATGTCCACGTAGTAGACGTACTGGCCGTTCCAGATCAGGTCACGCCGGCACATCCGCGCGGTCTTGCTGTACAGCTTGAGGGTCGCCGTCCGGACGCGCTCCAGATGGTCGGCCAGGTCGTCGATCGCGATGTGCTCCACCTGCCCCATCGGGGTGTTCCACTTCTCCCGGGAGAACACCGCGCCGCCCACGATCGCGTCGATGTAGTTCTTGGGCCGGGTGAAGGTGGTGGAGATGTCGTTGACCCGGATCTCGGCGAGCGACATCTTCTCGGGGTCGATGACGATGGCCAACGTGTAGGCGTGCGGCAGACCGGCGTCGTCGCACACGTCGCTCCAGTGGAACACCTCCTCGTTCACGAACAGGTCCCGCAGGATCAGCAGGTTGCCGTCGGGCAGCTCGTACGGGCCGGTGTCGCCCAACCCGAGCCGGCAGTCGTAGTGGTCGAGGAAGGAGAGCAACTCGGCCGCGGCGTTGAACTGGGTGAACGCGCCGTGCTTGGCGCTGCCCGCCTCCAGCGGCTCCACCTGGGCGGTGAGGGTCGCCAGGAAGTCGTCCTCGTGGATCCGGCAGCGGTAGCGGTCCTGGGAATTGAGGATGTAGCCGTCCTGGCGCTTGCCCCACAGGATGCGCTGCATGAACTTGAGGATCTCGTTGGACTCCTCGATGTAGTCGTCCGGGCCGATCGCCTCCAGGGCCAGCAGACCGCACCGCCCCATGCCGAAACCGACCGCTCCGATGCACCAGTCGTGAACGGCGTTGACCTTGGTGCCGATCTCCCGGCGGGCCGTGGCGCCGATGTCCAGAATGCCCTGGGCGCCGCCGACCTCGTCCGTGGTCATGCGCAGGATCTCCGGCCACCGATAGAACTCGTGCATGAAGGCCAGGATCTCGTACTCCTGCCGGGGGATCATGCCGCTGACGCCCTCGGTGGCCCGCATGACCAGCACGTCCCAGATGTTCCAGGCCAGGTAGTTGTTGAGGTCGTTCAGCTCGTCGATGGTGAACTGGTCACGCAGCACGTCCTCCTTCGAGACCCGCTCCAGCACCGAACTCTTCGCCCGCTCGCGGAGCATCTTGTCACCCTTGATGCCGTCGGTGACGGGCTCCATCCCGACGAAGTTGCCGGTGTAGGTCAGATCCTGGAAGCGCAGGCCGTCGTCGGCCTGGTCGTACCGCTGCCGGAACGTCGCGCGCTTGCTCTCCATGGTCGTCATTGACTCGTTCGCTCCTTGTTCGGGCTCAGGTGGGGATCGGCCGCGGGGTCGTCGGTCCGGTTCAGTTCTCGGCGATCACCCGGCCGACCTCGTGGTCGGAGCAGTCCAGGCGCACCCGCCGGCCGTCCAGTTCCTTGGCGATCTCCTCGAAGTGGGCCTCGTCGGTGTTGCCGACGACGTACCGCGAGTCGCTGCCGGTCAGGTGCGCGGTCATCACGCAGGGGGTCTGGAACTCGCGGGACAGGATGCCCAGGTGCGATTCCGGAGCGCCGGACATGGTGATCACGCCGATGGCCCCCATGCTCAGGGCGGGGGCCAGGAAGGTGGTGGTCCCGCCGCGGACGAGCAGAATGTGCTCGGCCAGCTTGCCCGACTGGATCAGGGTGATCACGTCCGCCGGCGACCCCAGGTACTTCACCGTCCCGGTGGGCGACTTGGCGGTGTCGAACACGTTGAATCCCTCGGCGAGCACCTCGGCCATGAACGTTCCTCCTTGAACCTTTCGGGGACCGGCACCGCCCGCGTACCGGTGGAGGAGCCGACCCGGTTCCCATCCTCCAGCCCGACTCGTCGCCGGTGTTGCCGACGTCACAGTGCCGCGCGGCTCGGGCAGGGCCGATGGTCCGATCAGACAAAACTAGCCCAGGGCCTTGTCCGGACCGGATAACGGTCCGGCACCGTCCCACCTGGGGGTTCGCAGCGTCGACCGGCGGGCCGGCGCGACCGGTGACGGTGACCCGGTCGGGTGAACGGTCGCCGGATCAGGAGCCGAGCAGGCCCATCGCGAGCCGGGCGGCCTCGCGCCCGCTGGACACCGCACCGTCCAGGTAGGACGCGCCCACCCGGGTGACATCGGCACCGGCGGGCACGATCCGCCCGTGCGGCACGGCCACCGCGTCGATCTCGGCCGCCGTGGTCGCCGCGTCGTGCGCGAGCCAGGTTCCCCGCGACCAGGGGTCGGCGGCCCAGTCGTGCATCGCCGCGGCGAGCACCTCGATGTCCGGGACCACCGGCCGGATCAGGTCGGCCACCGCGCCCCGATCGTGCGGGTCGATCGCCGCCGGCCGCGGGCCGAAGACGACCAGGCTGACCGAACCGTCGGGCAACCGGCGGATCGTCTTGAGCACCGAGATCGCGGGCAGGCCGCAGAAGGCGACGTCGGGAATGTCACCGCGGGCCAGGACCCCGAGTTTGGCGCCCGCGCCGCGATGGCCGCGGGCGACGAGCGCGGCCGCGGCCGGTGGCCAGGCCGGGGCGACGGCGAGGTCCCGCCAGGTGTTCAGCGGCGTCGCCAGGACGACCGCGCGGGCGCGGTGGACGGACTCGTCGAGGCGAACCGTCACGCCGGCGCCGTCGTCGGCCAGCGCCCTGACGGGGCTGTCGAGCCGGACCGGGCCCGCCTCCGCGTACAGGGCGGCGGTCAGGGTGCCGACCCCGCCCCGCACGGTCGGTGCGAGCATCGCCGCGACGGTCCACCGGGTCACCGACCCACCGCCACCGGCGAGATCCTCGGCCATGGCGTGCATCGACGCCGACGCCCAGGCCCCGGAGACCTCGGTGTCGAAGTACGCGCGCAGCAGGTCGAGGGTATGGGGACCGTGCACCCGGGCGGCGAAGAAGTCGGCGACCGACCCGGGCACGAACCCGCCGGCGGCCGCCGTCGCCGCGGCGTCCTGCCAGGCCCGGACGGCGATCTCCAACTGCGGCAGCTCATCCGGCGGCACCGGCAGCCCGCCCCGCCGCAGTTCGCCCCCGGTCAACCAGGACACCGACGTGGGAAACGGCAGCGGATCGAGATGGAGCCCGTACCGGTCGAGTTCACCGACGATGGCCTGGTGGGCCGGATCCACGAACATGCCGCCCAGCTCGAACCCGGTGCCGTCAAGGGCCTTCGGATCGGTCCAGGCCCGGCCGCCGACCCGGTCGCGGGCTTCCAGCGTGAGCACGTCCAGCCCGGCCGCGGTGAGGTCCCGAGCGGCGGTCAGGCCGGCCAGACCCGCGCCGACGACGATCACGTCCGGGTCGGACACGACGAACCTTCCCTTCCCTCGACCACGCTGCCAGATGGATGGCACGGTACCGGCTCGGCGCCCGCTCAGCGGGTCGGCCGCCGCCGCCGCACGAGGATCACCACAGCCAGCCCACCGAGCAACACGACCAGCCCGACCACCGACCAGCCCAGCGCGGCGGAAAATCCGGCCGGCGCCGCCGCCTCGGCCGGGCCGGCCGCGGCCGACTCCGGTGCGTCCGACCGGGGCGCGGATGCCGCCGGCCCGGAGCCGGCCGCCGTCCGGACCGAGGCCGGACCGCCGACCGCGGTGACGGTCACCCCTCCCGCCGGATCGAGCCGGACCGCGGCACTCATCGCGGCGGCCAGGTCGATCCGCTGCCAGGAGCCGCGCCCGGCGGCCGAGAGGTCCAGCGGCGCACCGGACGCCGCCCCGGTCTGGGCCAGGACGGCGCGTCGCTGCGCCTCCGTCAGGGTCGGAAACGTCGTGAGCAAGAGGTTCTCGGCCCCGTCGGGGACGGCCGGCGCCAGGTCGGCCGGACCGGCCGGCGGCAACCGGTAGTCCAACCGCTCCCCGGCCACGGCCACGGCCGACGCGCGATCGGAGACCACCTGGGCCGTGCCGCCGGGCATGACCGCACCGCCGTAAGGGTCGGCCCGGTAGGCCGCCTGCGCGGCGATGCAGGTGGCGAGCGTGTCCCCGCACCGGCTCTGCAGGTAACCCACCAGTTCCGTCCGGGCCGGTTCGAGGACCGTGGTGCGGAACTGCTCGTCGGACCAGAGGGCGGCCATCGCCTCCTGCGCCCCCATCCGGCCCGCCATCACGTCCAGCGGGTAGTGCACGCCGAGAACCACGCGGTCGTTGGCATTCTCGGAGGCGCGGGCCAGGATCTCCGGGCCGAGCTCGGGCAGCAGGGTGGCGAGGGTGACGCCCACCTCGAACGCGTACAGGGCGTGACCGCTCGGGAACGACCCGGCGGTGCACAGATCCGGGCTCCCGTAGCCGGCGTCCAACGTCACGTCCTGGTCGGTGAAGCGGTGCGTGTCGTCCACGGTGGGCGCGACCCGGACGATCGCCAGGTTGCCGTTCGCGTCGGCGTAGGAGCGTCCCACCCGCTCGCCGGTCAGCGCCGAGGCGTTCGGTCCCGCCGGGGCGCACGTCGGGTTGTCGCCGGGTGTCACGGGAGTGGACGGATCGGTGGGCAGGAAGGGTCGAGGGTAGGCGAACGCGACCTTGGCCGCGCCGACCACCTGGAACGCGCCCGCGCTGCCGTCGGCGCTGTTGAGCAGCGCGCTGGTGAGGGGCAGCGCGCCGGACTGCCGGCCCGACACGTACAGCGGTCCAAGGACCGAACCGAGGCCCGTGGCGATGGTGATCGACTGGTCGTACCCGGCCGGTGACCTGCCGTAGGCGGAATCTTGCAGGGCGGTGAACTGCTGGGCCGGGGTGGCGTGCCGGTTGATCCAGACCGCCAGCTCGTCGTTGCGGCGCAGGACCGCGGCGTCGGTCACGGTTCCCTGGAACGGCCGGGCCGGGTCGGGGCTCCACAGGTCGTCGAACCCGGCCAGCGTCTTGACCAGATCGGGCCGGTCGGGACGATCCGGCGCCGCCGCGGAGACCGGCCCGACCGGGGCGACGGCTACGGCCACCGCGACGGCCAGCGCGGCGGCCGGGACCCGGCGCCGCGCCGCCCGCCCGCGAACCCGACGCATCCCGACCCCATTCCGGTGCCGCCCGGTGCGGCGTCGGCGATGCTACGTCGGGCGCGGATCGGTCGGTGTGAAGTCCCGTCCGCGCCGGCCGGGCGCCGGGGGCGCGGTGCTCAGCCCGCCAGGGGGGCCGGCCGGCGAAACAGGTTCCGCGCCCAGACGAACCCGACGACCATGATCAACCCGCACCAGCCGGCCGCCAGGGCCAGGGTGCCCCCGTCCCAGACACCGGCGAGCAGGCCGCGAAGCGCCTCGATCATCGGCGTGAACGGCTGATGATCGGCGAACCAGGCCAGACCGGCCGGCATCGACGCCGTGGGCACGAACCCGCTGCTGAGGAAGGGCAGGATCATCAGGAACATCGGTGTGTTGCTGGCCGTTTCGACGCTGCGGGAGACCAGACCCAGCGCGATGGTGAGCCAGGTCAGCGCCAGCGCGATGAGAACGAGCAGCCCGATCAGCACCAGCCACTGGGCGACGTCGGCGCCCGGCCGGAAGCCCAGGGCGACGGACAGCAGCAGCAGGACACCCATGCCGAGCATCGACTGCACCAGGCTGCCCAGGACGTGCCCGCCGAGGATGCTGGACGCCGAGATCGGCATCGTGCGGAACCGGGAGACGATGCCCGCGGTGCGGTCCATGGCCACGGAGATGGCCGTGCCCTGCGCCGCGGACGCGGCCGCCATCAGCACGATCGCCGGGGTCACGTAGGCGAGATAGTCGGCCCGAGAGCCGGTTCCGGCGGTACCGGGCAGGCCGGCACCGAGGGTGCCCCCGAAGACGTAGACGAACAGCAGCAGGAACATCAACGGGAAGCCGATGAGCATGACGGTCATGCTGGGGTAGCGACGCATGCGGACCAGGCTGCGGCGGAACATGATCGCCGAGTCCCCGATCGGGTGGGCGAGAGTGGTCATGGTCGGGCCTTTCCGGTGGGACGCGAGAGCGGATGCGCGGGGGCGGAGGTCGTCCCGGTCGGGGTGGCGGTGAGGGCGAAGAACACGTCGTCGAGATCGGGGGCGGTCACCTCGATGCGGTCGACCGGGACGGCCCGGTCGTCGAGCCGATCCAGCAGCGCGCGCAGCGCCGAGACGCCACCGCCGGCGGGCAGGTCGAGGCTCAGACCGGCTCCGTCGGTGGATGTCCCGGTAGCCGCTGCGGGCCAGACGCCGGCCAGGGCCCGGCGCGCCTCCTCGGCCCGCGCCGGTCCGGTGAAGTGCAGATCGATGCGGCCGCCCGGGACCTGCTGCTTAAGCCGCGCCGGTTCGTCGTCGGCGACGATCCGGCCGCCGTCGAGCACGGCGACCCGGTGCGCGAGCCGATCCGCCTCGTCCAGGTACTGGGTGGTGAGCAGGATGCTGACCCCGTCCTCCACGAGGTCGCGCACCACCGACCACAGGTCACGGCGGCTGCGCGGGTCGAGCCCGGTGGTCGGCTCGTCGAGGAAGAGCACCTGCGGGCGACCCACCAGGGTCATGGCCAGGTCCAGCTTGCGCTTCATGCCGCCGGAGTAGGTTCCCGCCGGGGTGGCCGCGGCGTCCGTCAGGTCGAACAGGGCCAGCAGCTCGTCGATCCGGCGGCGCCCCTCGACCCGCCCCAGGCGCCGCAGGTCGGCCATCAGCCGAAGGTTCTCGTATCCGGTCAGCAGGGTGTCCACGGCCGAGAACTGGCCGGTGACGCCGATGGCGGACCGGACCCGGGCGCCGTCGGTGCGGACGTCGAACCCGGCGACCCGGGCGGTGCCGCCGTCCGCGTCCAGCAGGGTCGACAGGATGGTGACGACGGTGGTTTTGCCGGCGCCGTTCGGTCCGAGCAGGGCGCAGACGGTGCCGGGCGCCACGGTCAGGTCGATGCCACGCAGCACCGGTGTGGTCGCGAATGACTTTGTCAGGCCGCGGATCTCGATGGCCCATCGTTGTTCGGGCATGGCGGAGCCTCCCTGGTCGGGCACGGGGGTGGGTCGGGGGATGAGCGGCACCGGGGCGGACGGCGATGTGGTCGGCCGTCGGGGTGTCGGTCAGATGTCGAGATCCTCGACGGACGGTTGCTCGTCGGCGATCGACACCAGGTCGAACAACTCGTCGGGCACCCGCGCACGCAGGTCATCGAGCGTGTCCAGGATGTCCAGCGTGGCGATCGGTGGCGTGGTGCCCCACTGCTGGTTGCTGCTGAAGTACTTGCGCAATCCGGTGGCGGTGCCGTCGGCCCCCGCGCTCCAGTGCGCCTCGGCCGACCGCTCGGTATGCAGGACGTACTTGCCCGTCCGGCTGCGGTAGACGTGGAACTGTTCGACCCGGTCCTTGGTGGACCTGGCCCACTCGGCCAGCAGGACGCCGAAGAACCTCTGCCGGCGGCCCTTTCCGGCGCCGACCGACACGGTGATCTCGTCGAAGCCGTCCTGCAGCGCGTCCTCCGCTTCGACCATCCGGCGCAACGCCCGGACGATCGCGGCCGAGAGGTTGCCGCCGACGATCTCCTGCGCGCGCTGGAACAGCGCAAGGTCGGCGTCCGACACGTAGATCGTCTTGTTCGGCACCACGGCATCGTAACCTCCACGACCAGTATACGTATACGAATACGTATAGCAAGACCGAGGCGAGTGCCGACCCGTCCAGGTGGACGACGCGGGGCGGTCGGGCTCAGCCGTGCAGCTCGTCGAGCACCTTCTGCACCCGGCGGTCCCGGGTCGCGTCGGTCTTGGCCCCGGCGACGGACAGGGCGTGGGCCCGCTGCTTGCTGGCCGACAGGCCGGCCCAGGCGCGGGCGGCGCCCGGATCGGTGGCCAGCGCGTCCGCCAGGGCCGGCGGCACCTCGACCGTCCGCGGGGCGTCGTCGAGTTCCAGAGCGACGTCGACCTCGTCGCCGGCGCCCCGCCCGGTGGCGGCGCGCACCTCGGCGTTGAAAGAAATCAGAAGGCGCCCGCCCATCGAGCCGACCGTGGTGCGGTAGGTGAAGCCGCCGTCGATCGTCACCACGACCGGGACACGTTTGCCCCGTCCGAAGCTCTCGACGATCTCCGGAGGCACCTCGATGCCGACGTTGTTGCCACCGGTCGCCGCCAGGGTGGTGCGGAAACTGACCATCGATGTCCCCTCTCCCGAACTCTTTCACTCGGCAGGGTAGTATTACACCGAACAGTTTCCACGGGGAGGTCGACGGTGACCGGCGAACGCATCGATCCGCGGGTCGAGCGCTCCCGGTCGGTCATCCTGGACGCGGCCCTGGCCCAGTTCGCCGAGCACGGCTACCTGGGTGCGAGTCTGGACGGCGTGGCCGAGCGGGCCCGCGTGTCCAAGAAGACCGTCTACAACGTCTTCGGGGACAAGGAACGCCTGTTTCGCGCCGTGATCGGCCAGGCGATCGAGACGGCGGAGGGCTTTTCGGCGCGGACCGCGGCGAGTCTCGCGGACGTCACCGACGTGGAACCGGAGTTGCGGGACGCCGTGGTCGGTCTGGCCCGCACCATCCTGACCGGGCCGGTGATCCGCCTTCGCCGGCTGCTGATCGGTGAGGTCGACCGGTTCCCCGAGTTCGCCGACGAGTACTACCGCCGCGCTCCCGAGCGCATGATGGGCGTGCTGGCCCAGACCCTCGCCCGGCTGGATGCGGTGGGCCGGCTGGAGATCGACGACGCGGCCCGCGCGGCCGAGCACCTGGCCTTCCTGGCGGTGGGCGCGGGCCTGGACCGGGCGCTGTTCCGTCCGTCGGACCGGCCGCCCGAGAGCGTGGCGGCGATCGACGCCCGGGCGAGCGCGGGTGTCGACGCGTTCCTGGCGATCTACGCGCCGTCGGCCGCATCCCGGCGGCGGGCGGTCTCCCGGCGCCCCTGAGGGCGTCCGGAGACCGATCCGGTCGGTGCGGCGTCCGTCGGCATCGCTCAGCGGCTGGTGGCGGAGGCCGGCGGTTCGGGACGTCGCTCGGCCGCGCCCAGGACAAGTGGCACGAGTGTCGGTATACGGGTGGGCATTCGCCGGTGATGGATCGTCACCAGGTGCAGCGGGGAGCCGGCGAGCGTCGCCACGAAGTCCCGGTTGGGCCGGCACCCGTCGGCCAGCCGCCGCTGCAGCGGGGTCAGCAGGTCCTGGACCGGTCCCCGGACCGGGCCGCCGCGCACGTGCTCGTGGAACAGGAAGCGGCCGCCGGGGGCGAGGACGCGATGGACCTCTGCGAGCATCCCGGCCGGGTCGTCGACCGAGCAGAACACCAGCGACGCCGTGACCGTGTCGAAACTGCCGTCCTCGAAGGGCAGGTCGTGCGCATCGGCGGCGATGACCCGAGTGGGAAAGGGAAGCCGCGCGGCGGCCGGCGCAAGGGCCTGATGGAAAGCCGGGTTCGGCTCGAGCAGGACCAGCTCGTCGAGGTCGGCGGGATAGTGGGGGAGGGACAGCCCGCTGCCGGCCCCGATCTCCAACACCCGGCCGCCGGCCGCGGCCAATTGCTCGCGGCGCAAGGCCGACTGACCCCTCCGGTCGATCCGCGCCATCATTCCGGGGTACCAGAACGCGAAGGACCGCCCGCCCCACGTCACCTGCTGCTGCATGCCTCGATGGTCCGCGACCACCCGCCCGGGGGCATGGCCGATTCGGGCCATCTTGACGGTCCCGTCCCGCCGGGTCGACGTAGGCTGCGGGCGGAGGGCACCGTGCCGGGTAGAGAAGACGATCAGGCGGTCCGCTTCGTGCGGGCCGGTGGCCACCACGTGGCCTACGCGGTGGTCGGTGCCGGACCCCCGGTCGTCCTCGGTGGCTGGTGGTGCGCCAACCTGGAGCTGAACTGGCAGGACCCGCGGTTCCGGCAATTCCTGGCCCCGTTGGCCGCCCGCCACTCGATCATCCGGTTCGACCCACCCGGCACCGGCGCCTCCGACGGCGGGGACCCGCCGGCCACGGTCGAGGAGGAGGTCGCGCTGCTGGGCGCGGTCGTCGACGCCCTCGGCGTGGACCGGTTCAGCCTGATCGGTGCCTCGTCGGGGGCGGCCGCCGCCGCCGCGTTCGCGGTGAGGCGGCCGGGACGGGTCGAGCGGTTGGTGCTGTACGGGTCGTTCGCCCGGGGCGCCGAGCTCGCGACCGCGGCCGCGCGGGACGCACTGCTGGACGTCGTGAGCCGTCACTGGGGGCTCGGATCACGCTTGCTGGCTGATCTTTTCGTGCCTGGCGCGTCGGACGCGGAGCGTGCGGACTTCGCCCGGTTCCAGCGCCGATCCGCCCGTCCCGAGCAGGCGGTCCGGTCCCTGGCGGCGACCTATCGCACCGACGTGACCGGGTACCTGCCCCGGGTGCGGGTGTCGACCCACGTCATCCACCGGCGCGGCGACCGCGCCGTGCCCTGCGCCCTGGGCGCCGACGTGGCCCGGCGCATCCGGGGAGCCGGCTTCGTTCCGCTCGACGGCGTCGACCACTTCCCGTGGCGCGGTGACGCGACCTCGGTGGCCGATGCGATGCTGCGCGGGTTGGGCCATCGGTCGCCGACCCGGCCCGAGCCGGTTGCCGTCACGGGACGGGAACGGGAGATCCTGGCCCTCGTCGCCCAGGGACTGACCGATACGCAGATCGCGGAGCGGCTCACGCTCAGCCCGCACACGGTGCACCGGCACATCGCGAACGCCCGGACCAAGCTGGGCGTCCGGTCCCGGGCTGCGGCGGCCGCCGCGCTGGGTGCGGTGGGCGGTTGAGGCCGCGCTGCGGCTGATCCCGCCGCCGGATGCGCCCGGGCCAGCCAGGCCGATTGCTGCCCCGCGCCGGACCACCGAGCGAACCTCGGCGCGTTCAACGATCTCCGGCTCTTCGGCCATCCGGTGACGTCGACCCGGCGATCCTCCCTCGGCCGGGCCGGTCGGTCCGCTGAACCGTCGTTGCGCATCGGGGCGCGGATGTGCGCAATGCCGGTTCAGTCCGCGTAGGCGGACGACCTCACCTCGCCGCGCCACCTGATGAAGATCCGTCGGCCTGCCGGATGCTGCGACGCCGAAGCTGGCCGCACCCGCTCACTCATTCCCGCTGGCCGACTTCGCCGGCCGCACGCCGGACAAACCGAACGGATGCGAACAACGCTGGGCAGTGCGAGGATCGGTCTCCGGGGAGTGCATGGGGGGTGGGTCTTGCGTGTCGCCAGCAGAACCGGTCGGTGAACTATCGGAGGGGCTCTACGAGAGTCTGGTCACCAGGCGCCTGCGTGACCGGTTGGCGGCGCAGCCTCTCCTGGTGCCCGAGATTGCGGCCATCGACCCGGCCGATCAACCGGCAGTGTTGGCCCGACACGTCCATGACGCTGTTCAACGCGTCCTCGCCGGCGAGCGATCCACCGAGCGCCGGGTCGAGCTCGTCAATCGGATTCTGGACGACCTCGGCGCAATCGAAGACGGCTCGGATGAGGATCCGCAGCAGCTGTGGTCGCTCACCGCAACGGGTGGGCCGGGTCGGGACCAGAGGTCGACCTCCCGGCCACGCACCCCGCTGTCCGACGCGGCGCTGTTGACTAATGCGCACGGCGAGCCGTCGCTCGGTGCGGAGCTCCGCGCTGAGCTGGCGACCGCGGACCGGGTGGATCTACTCTGCGCATTCGTCAAGTGGCACGGGCTACGCCTGCTGGACAGTGGGTTCCGTGATCTGCGTCGGCGGGGTGTCCCGCTGCGGGTGGTGACCACCACCTACATGGGCGCCACCCAACGGATCGCGCTGGATCGGCTCGTCTCGGACTTCGGTGCGCAGGTCAAGATCCAGTACGACGCGGTCCGCACCCGACTGCACGCCAAGGCGTGGCTGTTCCGACGGCGGACCGAGTTCGACACCGCCTACGTCGGCTCGTCCAACCTGTCCCGGGCGGCGTTGCTCGACGGGGTCGAATGGAACGTCCGGCTCTCTCGGGTCGCGACGCCGGCGCTGATGGACAAGTTCGCGGCGACTTTCGACGGTTACTGGAACGACGCCAGTTTCGAGTCGTACGACCCGGAGCGCGATCGGGACCGGCTCGACGACGCGCTGGCCCAGGCGTCGGGCGCCCGCAGCTCAGACACCACGATCGCGCTCTCCGGGTTGGAGGTTCGTGCCTTTCCGCACCAGCAGGTGATGCTGGACTCCCTGCAGGTCGAACGAGAGACGCATGGCCGGCACCGGAACCTGGTCGTCGCTGCGACCGGCACGGGCAAGACGGTAGTCGCTGCGCTGGACTACCGGCGGCTCTGTGTCGAAGCGAGCCGACCCACCTTGCTGTTCGTCGCGCACCGTTCGGAGATCCTCGACCAATCGGTGAGGATGTACCGAGAAGTACTGGGCGATCACTCGTTCGGTGAACTCTATGTCGGTGGGACGCGACCCGAGCGGTGGCGGCACGTGTTCGCCTCCGTGCAATCCCTCCATTCGTACGGGGTGACCACCATCCCGCCCGACGCGTTCGACATCGTCGTGATCGACGAGTTCCACCATGCCGAAGCCTCGACGTACCGGGCGATCCTCGACCATCTGCACCCGGCCGAGTTGCTGGGCCTGACCGCGACCCCGGAGCGAGCCGACGGCGTCGATGTGCGTTCCTTCTTCGACGGCCGGACCGCCGCCGAACTGCGGCTGTGGGATGCCCTCGCCGACGATCTGCTCTGCCCCTTCCACTATTTCGGTATCTCCGACGGCACCGACCTGCGCGGCATCCAGTGGTCGCGCGGTCGGTACGACCCGCAGGCGCTGTCGAACGTGTTCACCGGCAACGACGCCCGTGCCCGCCTCGTCCTGCTCCAGATCCGCGACAAGATTGCCGATCCCGGACGGATGCGGGCTCTCGGCTTCTGTGTCTCAGTGGCCCACGCCGACTACATGACCCGGGTCTTCGTCCGATCCGGGATCCCGGCTGCCTGCGTCACCGGTGAGACCCGGGCGGACGAACGGGCGACGGCGCTGCGCAACCTGCGTGAGCGGAGCATCAACGTGGTCTTCACCGTCGATGTGTTCAACGAAGGTGTCGACCTGCCCGACGTGGACACCGTCCTCTTCCTGCGGCCGACCGAAAGTGCGACCGTCTTCCTGCAACAGCTTGGCCGCGGACTTCGGCGGACACCGGACAAACCGGTGCTCACCGTGCTGGACTTCGTCGGTCATCACCGCCGGGAGTTCCGGTTTGACGTCCGGTACCGGGCATTGATCGGTGGCAACCGTCGCGAGTTAGAGCGGCAAATCCAGACTGGGTTTCCATTCCTGCCCTCGGGTTGCCAGATTGTGCTCGATGAGCAGACGCAGCAGCTCGTTCTGGAGAACATCCGGGGTCAGCTGACCAACCGGTGGTCATCCATCGTGGCCGAGCTCAAGGGCGCTGGTGACGTCGGGCTGGCCGACTTCCTCGGCGGCGCCGGCGTCGAACTCGCCGACGTGATCCGGGCTGATCGCAGCTGGAGCCGTTTGCGGCGGGACGCGGGGCTACCGGTGACCGAGGCTGGACCGGCCGAGGCGGCATTGCTGCGTCGGGTCCGCTCGTTGTCGCATGTCGACGACCCGGACCGAGTCCGCGCCTATACCCGACTGCTCGCCGACGACGGACCGTCCTACGACGATCTGAGCCCGATCGAACGCGGGTTTGCCCGCATGCTGCTGTACTCGCTCTGGCCTTCGGGCGACTTCGGCAGCTACGACGAGGGGCTGCGGACGCTGCGCGGAGAGACGTCCGCTCGCGACGACATGCGCGCCGTCATCGATCTGGCGTTCGACGCGTCGCGACACCTGACAGTCGCGCCATCGTCGCAGCTCACTGCGGCCGGCCTACGGGTGCACGCTCGCTACCAGCGGGAAGAGATCCTCTCCGCGCTCGGCCGGGCCAGCCAGGCGCGGCCACCGTCCTACTTCCGTGAAGGTGTGCTCCGGTCGGACGAGCTCAATCTGGACGCGTTCCTCATCACGCTCAAGAAGTCCGACGCCGATTACTCGCCGACCACCATGTACCAGGACTACGCGATCAGCCCGACGCTGTTCCACTGGGAATCACAGTCCACCACCTCGGTCGATTCGCCCACCGGGCAGCGATATCTGCATCACGAGCAGAGGGGCTCGTCCATCCTGCTTTTCGTGCGCGATAGGAAAGCCGATGCCCTCGGGCCGGTGCCCTACACGTTCTTGGGGACCGCCCACTACGTCAGCCACAGTGGCGACCGGCCGATCGCTATCGTCTGGAAACTGGACGAGGCCATGCCGGTGGATCTGTTCACGGTCGCCTCGGTGACGACCGGGTGATGCAGGCGTGATGAATTTGCTTCTAGTCCCGAATCGTTCCGGCCGGGTCGGCGGAATGGCGCTCTGTCCCGTCTCTCTGCACGATGGTTCCACAGCGTTTTGGGGAGCGGGTGCGACGCTGTGAATCAGGTCACATTTCGATCTGCGTCATTGGGCGGGTCCGGTCTCATCTCTACTGGGTGGCCGCGGACGGTGGTCGTATCGATAGGGGGAACTTTGATGAGTAGGGCAAAGACGCTCGTTCTGGCCGGAACTGCCGCGTTGGCGGTGCTGGGTCTGGCTGCCTGTGGCACAACGCCGACGGGTAGCCAGCCAGTGACCCAGGCTCCGGTCACCGTGACCCAAGCTCCCGTCACAGTGACCCAGGCTCCCGTTACGATCACGCAGGAGTCGTCGTCGCCGGCGCCGCCCGCACTCACCCAGCCCGCCGAGATCACCTCGCAGAAGACGACTTCGGATGCGCCGGCGGCGGCTGGAGCGGATTCGGTCAAGGTGCCAATGCCCGACGTTGTCGGCATGAACCTGCAGGCAGCGCAGGACAAGATCCAGACCCTCGGAGTCTTCTTCTCACGCAGCGAGGATGCGACCGGGGCGGGCCGGGCTCAGGTGATTGACCGCAACTGGGTCGTGGTGAGCCAGAGCCCCGAGCCTGGCGTGCCGATCGGCGAGGGGGACGCTCTGCTCTACGTAGAGAAGATCGGTGGCTGACCCCGCTCTCCAGAAGCCAAGTGGAATGCGGACCTGCGGTCTTGAGATCCGCAGGGGGAGAAGCAGTACCTCTGCTCTTCATTCGTGACTCGGCGTCCACGATAGCGCAAGTATGCGCTATCGTGGGCACGGGTGCGGAGTCTGTGGCTACGCGGATCGGGAGGCTGCACGATGACGAACGTGGACCGATGGCAGGACCGGGCCGCCGGGACGCTGCTGGCCTCCGCCGCGGGCGACGCCCTGGGCGCGGGGTACGAGTTCACCCATCCCGGCCGGGACGTCGAGATCGGGATGATCGGTGGCGGGCCGTTCGACTGGGCGCCGGGGGAGTGGACCGACGACACGTCGATGACGGTCGCCGTGGCCCGGGTGACCGCGACCGGCGCCGACCTCACCACGGCGGCCGGGCTGGACGCCGTCGCCGCCGGATTCGTCGAATGGTTCGACTCCCAGCCCAAGGACATCGGCAATCAGACCCGCGCCGTGCTGTCCGCCCGCAGCAGCTCGGCCGAGGAGATGACCGCCGTCGCCGCGCGGATCAGCGGGCGCAAGGGTGGCAACGGGTCGCTGATGCGCACCGCGGCCGTCGGTCTGGCCCACCTGGACGGGTCGGACGAGGCGGCCGACGCGTGCGTGCTGGCCGCCGGCCGGGTCAGCGCCCTGACCCATGACGATCCGCAGGCCACGCAGGCCTGCCAGCTGTGGTCGTCCGCGATCCGGCATGCCGTGCTGTACGGGACGTTCGACGGCGTGCACGGCTACCTCGACCGGACGGGCGGCGCCACCGCGCGATTCTGGCGGCCGCTCCTCGACCAGGCGGAAGGCGGCTCGCCCCAGGACTTTCCGAACAACGGGTGGGTGGTCCACGCCCTGCAGACGGCGTGGTGGGCGATCACCCGGGCGGACCATCGATCGGATGGCCGGCACCTGGCGGCGGCGCTCGAGCTCGCCGTCCGGGCGGGCGGTGACACCGACACCACCGCCGCGATCGCCGGTGCGCTGCTCGGCGCCCGGTGGGGCGCCTCCGCGGTGCCGGCCGGCTGGCGGCGGATGCTGCACGGCTGGCCGGGTTTGGCCGCCGACGACCTGGTCCGGCTCGCCGTCCGGACGGCAACGGACCGCGACGGGCGGCCACGAGGACGAGGCGCCGGACCGGTGACCGCCGCCGACCTTGCCCGGTCCGCCCACGCCGGCCAGACCGATCAGTCCGGTGCGCCGTACATCGATCATCCGGCCCGGGTCGCAGCCCGGGTCCGGGCCGCCGGCCACGGCGCGCAGGCGCAGATCGTCGCCTGGCTGCACGACATCGTCGAAGACACCGATGTCACCCTCGACCGCATCGAGCGGGAGTTCGGACCGCAGATCGCCGGGGCCGTCGACGCTCTCACCCGTCGCCCGGACGAGGGCGACGACTACTACCGGCGGGTCGCCGCCAACCCGCTCGCCCTGATCGTCAAGCGGCACGACATCGCCGACAACACCGACCCGGAGCGGACGGCCCGTCTCGACCCGTCCACCCGGGAGCGGCTGGCCGCGAAGTACCGGCACGCCCTGGCCCTCCTCGACCAGCAGACCGGATCGGTCGGCCCGGGCGTTGGCCGATCGGGACCTGACCAGTGCCGCGGCGGCCGGGAGTAGCGTCCAGCCCGTGCGGCCCACCTCGACCCAGTGGCGCGCCGGCGACCGCCGGCCCGTCCCGATCCCATGACCGCCGACCGGCCCGGATCGGGCGGGGTGTCCCGGCGCAGCCTGCTGGCCTCGCTCGGCGCCCTGGCCGCCGCGTCCGCCTGCACACCGGGCTCGGCCCCGTCCGCGGCGACCGGTGACGGGTCGTCCGGCGCAACCTCCGGCTCGGCGTCCTCGATCCGGCCGCCGTCCGGCGGTGCGACGGTCACGGCGACCGCACCGGCCACCGGATCGACCGAGCCGAGCGCCGGCCCTGCGTCGTCGTCCCCGGCGCCGGACTCCACCACATCGACCGGCCCGGCGACCGGCGGACCCGCCACGGAAGTCATGCGCGGGACCGGAATCCGGCCGCAGGTGGCGCTCACCTTCCACGGCGCCGGCGACCCGGCGATCGCTCGCGCCGCGCTGGATGTGCTGGCCGCGCGGCAGGCGCGCGTCACCGTCATGGTGGTCGGGACCTGGCTGGACGCCAACCCGGAGCTGGCCGGCGCCATCACCGCGGCCGGTCACGAACTCGGCAACCACACCTGGACCCACCCGGTCCTCGCCGACCTGCCCGAGGACGAGATGACGGCCGAGATCGACCGCTGCCGCGACATTCTCGTCAGCCTGACCGGTGCGCCCGGGGCCTTCTTCCGGCCGTCCAGCGCGCAGCACGCCACCGACCTGGTCCGGCAGGTCGCCGGTCGCAGCGGCTACGGCACCTGCCTGTCGTACGACGTCGACTCCACCGACTGGACCGACCCCGGTCCCCGGGCCATCCGGCAGGCCGTCGCCGCCGCCACGGCCGGGTCGGTGGTCAGCCTGCACTTCGGCCATCCCGGCACCGTCGAGGCCCTCCCCGGGGTGCTGGACGACCTGGCCGAACGGGGTCTGACGCCGGTGACGGCGTCCACCCTGCTGGCCCCCTGACGGCAGGTCCGCCGCAGGTCCGCGCCGGGGCGCCGTCGGAGGTGTCCGGCACACTGACCGCCATGGCGTACGACGAGGACATGGCCGCGCGGGTCCGCGACATCCTGGCTCCGGAACGGGGGTTGTCGGAGAAGCGGATGTTCGGCGGCCTGGCCTTCCTGCTCGATGGGCACATGACGGTGGCGGTCAGCGGGCAGGGCGGGCTGCTGCTCCGGGTCGATCCCGCCCGGTCGGACGAGCTGGTGACCGCCGCGCACGTGAGCCGGATGGTGATGCGCGGCCGTGAGATGGACGGCTGGCTACGGGTCGACCCGGCCGCGATCGACACCGAGGACCGGCTCACCGGCTGGGTGAGCCAGGGCGTCACCTACGTACGAACGCTGCCACCGAAGGAATGAACCGGGCTTGACTGACGGTCGGGATCTACCGACCATACGAGAGTGACCGACCATTCTGCGCCGGACTACGACCTGGCCGCAACGCTGGAGCTGACCGACCCCGGGCAGTACCGGGCGCTGTTCGAGCCGACCCGGCTGCAGATCGTCAACCTGCTGCTCGACCGCGCCGCCACCACCTCGGAACTCGCCGGGATCCTGGGCAAACCCAAGGGCACCATCGGATCCCATCTGAAATCGCTGGAGGCCGCCGGTCTGGTGCGGGTCGTCCGGACCCGCCGGGTGCGGGCGCTGGAGGCCAAGTTCTACGGCCGGACGGCCCGGGTCTTCCTGTTCGAGCCCGTGGGCCCGGCGGCCGGGGCGGTGGCCGCCCAGGTGCGGCAGGCGGCGGACGAGTCGGCCGCGGCGCCGGCCGGCGTGGAGCCGGGGGTCAACGGGGGCGTCCGCTACGCCCGCATCCCGGCGGACCGGGCCGCGGAATGGGTGCGCCGGCTGCACGACCTGCTCGACGAGTTCGACCGGGAGCCGCGGTCCGGCGACCAGACGTTCGGTCTGGTCGTCGGCATCTACCCGACCGATCGACCCCGCCTTCCGATCCGGCCCGAGGGCCGGGCCGGGCGAACGGTCGACCGCGCCGACGGCGAACCGGGGACCGCAGGTTCACCATGACCGAACCCCCGGAGAACCCGGCCGCGCCGGACGACGCGGTCGCCACCAACCGGGTCGCGGGACCGGGCGCCTACCGGCGCCTGCTCGTCGCGTCCGGGGCGGCCAATCTGGCCGACGGTCTCCAGGTCATCGCGGTGCCCTGGCTGGCGTCGGTGCTGACCCGCGACCCGGTGCAGATCGCCCTGGTCACCGCCGCGACCCGCCTTCCCTGGCTGCTGTTCTCGCTGCCCGTCGGCGCGATCACCGACCGGTTCGACCGCCGCACGCTCGTCGCCGCGGCCGACACCGCCCGGACCGGCCTGCTGCTGCTCTTCGCCGTGCTGCTGGCGCTGAGCGGCGCCGACGAGTCCGGCGCCCCCGCCCACGCCGGCCTGCTGCTGATCGCCCTGTACGGGCTGGCCCTGCTCGTCGGCCTCGCGGAGGTGGTGGGGGACAACAGCGCGCAGACCCTTCTCCCGTCGATCGTGCCGCGCGCCCGGCTGGAGACCGCCAACGGCCGGCTCTGGGCGGTCGAGACGGTGACGAACCAGTTCGTCGGACCGCCGCTGGCCGGGCTGCTCATCGCGGCCGGGTTGGCCCTGCCGTTCGTCGCCGGGGCCGGGGCCTACGCGATCGCCGCCGCGGTTGTCTTCACCATCGCCGGCGACTTCCGGCCACCGGCCCCACAAGGGCAGCCAGCCGGGCCACGGGCCGGCCTGCGGCGGGAGATCGGGGAAGGCTTCCGCTGGCTGTGGCGGCACCGGCTGCTCCGCTCGCTGGCGATCGCGCTGGGGGTGCTCAACGCGTCGTCGGCGCTGGCCACGGCGGTGTTCGTGCTGTTCGGCCAGGAGGTCGCCGGCCTGGATGCGGCGGCGTTCGGCCTGCTGCTGACCGGCTCGGCGATCGGGGCGGTGATCGGATCGTTCGTCGCGCCCTGGCTGACCCGGCGGGTGCGGTCCGGCACCGCCCTGGCGTTGAGCGTGGTCGTGCTCGCCGTCACCGACGGATCCATCGGTCTGATGTCGTCGTTCTGGCCGCTCTGGTCGTTGTCCCTGGTTGCCGGCGTGGCCGTCGTCGTCTGGAACGTGATCACCGTGACGCTGCGGCAGTCGCTCATCCCGGACCGGCTGCTGGGCCGGGTCAACTCCGTCTACCGCTTCTTCGGCTGGGGCACCGTTGCGATCGGCACCCTGCTCGGCGGGCTGCTGGTCGCCGGCCTGGAGCCGGCGATCGGCCGGGAATGGGCGCTGCGACTGCCGTTCCTGGTCTCCGGCGTGATCCAGCTCGGCCTGCTGCTCTGGGCCTGGCCCCGGATCGGCAACGGCCCCATCGCCGCCGCCCGGGCGGCGGTGCACTGATCGGCCGAACGGGCCGGGGTTCGGAAGCAGAGGCCGATACCACCGTCTGAGGGTCCCGGGCGCGTGTCGGTCGTTCACCCCTCACGGAGGCGCTACGTCGGACCGTAGCTTTCGCTCTGTCGGAGTTCTCGACCCCGACCGGCGCGACCGCGTCGATGGGATGGGCCAGGCTATGCCGAAACCGATTGGTTGCGAATGCGAATCAACCCCACCCGGGCAGGTGCCGCTGCACTGTTCACCATGGTCTTGCTCGCCGTGACCGCGTTGACCGGGCCGGTGGGCAGCGCCGCGGCCGGCGAGATGGATTGCAGGAGTGCGGGCTACGCGTGCACCCCGGGATACACGGGGGCGAACTCTTCGACCACCTGGGCCTGGCGCTTCTACGGTGGAACATGGGCCGAGACCGCGAACGGATACCACAACTGCACGCTGTATGCCGCGTACCGATTGGCACTCGCCGGAATGCCGAATCCCGGTCGTTCATGGGGAAATGCCAGAGACTGGGCAGCCAACCTCGGCGGCGGCGACCGGAACCCGACCGTTGGCTCCATCGCCTGGTGGGGTTCGAGTCGCGGGGGCGGATACGGGCACGTCGCCTACGTCGAACAGGTCAGCGGTGGCAACGTTTTCATCCGGGCTGACAACTGGATCAGCGCCGGCGGCTACACCAACGCCGGATGGATTCCGGCGAGCAGCGTCGAGCGGTTCCTCCATCCGTTTGACGTGCGTGGTCCAGCCATCGGCGAGAACAGCTTTGTTAGCTTTCAGGGAAATGTGTACCGGATCGCGGGCGGTGCGCCGGTGTATGTCTCGAGCTGGAGCATCTTCGGGGGCGAACAGCCGACAGTTCCGCTCAACGACCAGCAATGGCAATCTCTCCGGATGACCCCCGCCGATAATACGTTGGTGGTGGGTGCGCAGACGGGTCAGGTGTTTCGGTTTGCCGGGGGTGCGCCGGTGTATGTGTCGACGTGGGATGCGTTCGGTGGTGCGCAGCCGGTGGTGGCGGTGGATCAGGCGGCGTTGGACAACGCTGGTGGTCCGGCGCCGTGGAATCACGTGAATTTCCGGCCGGCGGACAACACGTTCGTGGTGGGTGCGCAGACAGGTCGCATCTACCGTGTGGTCGCTGGTCGTGCGGAGCCGATCGCATCCTGGGACCAGGTGGGTGGGGTCCAGTCGAATGTCGTCGTCGACCAGGTCGCCATCGACCGCGCCGGCCAGAGCGGCATGTGGAACCACCTGCTCTCCGCGGACACTACTGCGCCGTCGATCGTGGCGGTGACGCCGTCGGACCAGAGCAGGGGCAACCCGACCGACACGGCGATCACCGTCGTCTTCAGCGAGCCCGTTCTCAACACCGCGAACGGCATCCAGCTGATCGGTGGCGGATCGGGCTTCAGCGCGGTGGCGGCGACCGTCACCTATGACGACGCCACGCGCACTGCCGTCCTGCAGCCCACCACGCCGCTGCCCGAAGACACCGCGTATCTGCTCAGTGTGAGCACCGGTGGCACCGCGAACGAGATCACCGACGTCGCCGGCAATGCGTTGCCGGGCTACTATTCGGCTTTCACGACGGGCCCGTCGCCGACGGTCCTCGGACATATCCCGGCCGACGCCGCCACCGCCATACCGGTGACTACAGACGTGACGGTCGCGTTCAGCGAGTCGATGCGCATTCAGGGCACACCCATCACGGTCACCGACGCGGCGGGCGCTACCGTCTCCGCGGCGACCGAGTACTCCGACGAGACCCGGACACTGACGATCCGCACCGGCGGCCACCTGGAGCCGGACAGCACCTACACCGTCACGGTCGGCGCGGAGCCGTGGAGCGTCGCCGATCACGGTCCCAACCCCCTCACGCCGGTGAGCTGGACGTTCACCACTGGTCCGGCGCCCGCGATCACCAAGAAGTCCCCGATCAATGGCGCGAAGGCGGTGCCCGTCGACACGGACGTCACGATGCGATTCAGCGAGCCGGTCCGGTTCGACGGTCGTCCCGTGACCGTCACCGACGCGAGCGGAACGACGCTGAACTTCTCTTCCGGGTACATCGCTGCGACGAGAACACTCACCCTGGACACCGCCGGGCTGCTGCAGCCAGACACCACCTATACCGTCACCGTTCCAGGCGGCTCCGACGGGGTGACCGACGTCGCCGGGAATCCGATTGTGGCCACTTCGTGGTCGTTCACGACGGGCCCCGCACCGGTGGTGGTCGGACAGTCGCCGGCGCCGGACGCGTCCGGCATCGCGACGAGCGCGACCGTCGACATCACCTTCAGCGAAGCGGTGCTCGGTGTCGGCACCGGCACCGTGGTCCTCACCGACCCGGGTGGGGTGAAGGTGCCGGCGGCGGTGATGTGGTCCGAGGAGAACCGCACCGCCACCCTGACGCCGCGCACCGCGCTCGCACCTGGCCAGCGCTACACCATCACCCTTGTCGGTGGGGCGAAGTCGATCCGCGACAGCGCCGGCAACCCCCTGGTGAAGACCTCGTGGGGGTTTACGACGGCTTCGGGCTGATCCCCCCGGGGCCGTGCTATCCGGCGGCCGCCACCCGCAGTGCCCGGTAGAGCAGCTGCGGATCGCCCAGCCGCCGCCGCAGCTCCCGTTCGAGACCGGCGATCGGGTAGAGGTTCTGCGGGGCGCGGGTGTCCTTGTAGGCGGCCGAGGCGAAGCGCGGCAGAACGGCCTGCGAGAGGGTGGCGAGCTCGATCACGGCGTCGGGCCGGTCGGGCGCGCACTCGATGCGGACGATCCCCGCCCAGGGCGCCCCGGCGGCGCCGGGCAGGCGCAGGTACCAGGAGTAGCGGTCCCAGCCGTGGCCGATGCGGAACACGGGCGTGCGCTCGCCCGCGCCCAGGCGGCCGACCTGGGCGTGCAGGTCGGGGGTCAGGTACGCGCTGTGATGGCTCTTGATGTAGCCGATGGTCCGGGGCAGGACTCGGCGGCCGCTGAGCGGGCCGTCCACCACCAGCAGATCGTCGACGTCGGCGCCGGCGCCGGCCCGGGCACCGGTGGCCACCTCGCGTTCCACCTCGGCCAGTTCGTTCTGCAGAGCACGGGACAGGGCCGCCGCCATCGGCTGTCCCGGCCGGTGCTCGGCCCGGTGGAAGGTGTACGGCCCGGCCGAGGTCGGCACCGACTCGGCCCGGGCGGCGACCGTGAACAGCCCCCGGCGGACGCCGACATGGTCCACCCGGGCGCGGGACTCGCTGCAGCACACCACCCCGGCGGCGTACGAGGCGAAGATCGCCTCGCTGGCGGTCGAGGCTGCGGCGCCCGGGGCCAGCAGGTCGACCGGGTCGTCGATCCAGGCCCGGGCCTCGATCCGGCGCACCCCATCGACGAAAAGGATCCGCTCGGGCCCGGCAACGGCGGTGCGGGCCCGCACCGGACCCCAGTCGGCGACCGCCCGCTCGACGGTCGGATCCACCTCGGCGGCGGCCGCATCCAGCTCGCCGTCCAGGTCGAACGTGCTGCCGTACCCGGGGTCCCACCCGTCGACGGCGAACCTCATGCCCGGGCCGCCGACCGCGGCGACGACGGCAGGAACAACGGCGACGTCACAACGACTCCCGCTCGATCGAGGACGTCCGGGAGTCCCGCCGGACCCGGAAGCGGACCGGGATGCGGTCGGCCAGCGCTCCGACGTGGGTGACCACCCCGACCATCCGGTCGCCCTGGGCCAGGTTCTCCAGGGTCGCCGCGACCACCTCCAGGGTGGCCTCGTCCAGGGTGCCGAATCCCTCGTCGAGGAAGATCGAGTCGAGCCGGGCGGCGCCCTCGGCGGCCATCGACGAGAGCTGCGTGCTCAACGCCAGGGCCAGTGCCAGGCTGGCCTGGAACGTCTCCCCGCCGGACAGCGTCCGGACGCTGCGCACGCTGTCGGCGTCGGCGTGGTCGACCACCATGAACTCCCCGTCCCGGTGGGTCAGCTCGAACTGCCCACCGGACAGATCGGCCAGCCGGTGCGAGGCGTCGACGACCAGCGTGTCCAGTGCGGCCGCCTCCAGCCATTCAGGAAACATGTTGCTGCGCAACAACCGTCCCAGTTCGCGGGCCACCTGCTGCTCCTGCTGGGCGGCGGCCAGGTCGCCCTCCAGCCGGGTGGCCCGATCCCGCCGTTCGTCCAGCCGGGTGCGGTCGGCGACCGCCCGGGTGAGGGCGGCGGCGGCGGCCGGCGCGGCGCCGTCGGC
>NZ_JBMDXT010000083.1:0-10377 GCF_048594475.1 Nakamurella sp.
TGATCCGGCTCGGCATCACCACCGCGGGGGCGTTCGCCGCGCTGCCGCCGGACAAGGTGGCGACCCGGTTCGGCGCCGACGGGGTGCGCGCGCACCGGCTGGCCCTGGGCCGGCCGGAACGGGGGCTGTCGCGCCGGCAGATCCCGGCCGAGCTCGTCGTCGAGCAGGAATGCGATCCGCCGCTGGATCGGGTGGACGCCGCCGCGTTCGCCGCGCGGGCGCTGGCCGAACGCTTCCACGCCCGGCTCGCCGACGCCGGGCTGGCCTGCACCCGGCTGGTCATCACCGCGGCCACCGATCGGGGCGCCACCCTGTCCCGGACCTGGCGCTGCGCGGCGCCGTTGACCGCCGCGGCCACCGCGGACCGGCTGCGCTGGCAGCTCGACGGCTGGCTGACCCACCGGCGCGAGCCCGGCGCCATCACCCGGCTGGTGCTCGAGCCGGTGGAGGCGGTCGGCTCCGGGCGCATCCAGTACGGCCTGTGGGGATCCGACGGGCAGGACGACCAGCGGGCCGGCTGGGCGTTCGCCCGGGTGCAGGGGCTGCTGGGCCCGGAATCGGTGCTGTCCCCGGTGCCGGCCGGCGGGCGCAGCGCCCCGGACCGGGTGGCGCTGGTGCCGTGGGGCGACGAGCGGGTCAGCCCGCGCGATCCCGCGGCGCCGTGGCCCGGGGCCATTCCGGCTCCGTCCCCGGCCCGGGTGGGGACCGGGAGCGTCACCCTGCTCGACGACGCCGGCGGCCCGGTGCGGCTCACCGACCGCGGCCTGCTCACCGGCTCGCCGGCCCGGCTGGACGGCCGGCGGGTCGACGCCTGGGCCGGGCCGTGGCTGCTGGACGAGCGGTGGTGGGCCGGCGGCGAGGTGACGGCCCGGCTGCAGGTGGTCACCGACGACGGCGCCGCGCTGCTGGTGCGTGGCACCGGCGGTGACGGTGACGGCTGGCGGGTCGAGGGGGTCTACGACTGATGGGCTGGAACAACCCGAACGTGCCGTGGAGCGAGCTGGAACGGGCGCTGTCCGGCCGGCCCCCCGGCCCCGGAAAGGGGCCGCTGCAGGCGATCCAGCACTGGCAGCGGCACCGGCCGGACCCGCCGCCGACCCCGGCCGGCCCGGCCACCCGCGTGCCCTACGCCGAGCTGCACTGTCATTCGGCGTTCAGCTTCCTGGACGGCGCGTCCACCCCCGAGCAACTGGTCGCCGAGGCGGTCCGGCTCGGCCTGACCGCACTGGCCATCACCGACCACGACGGCCTCTACGGCATCGTCCGGTTCAATGAGGCGGCCCGCGAGGCGGGGCTGCGCACCCTGTTCGGGGCCGAGCTGTCCCTGGGCCTGCCCGAGCCGCAGCTGGGTGTGCCCGATCCGGTCGGCGAGCACCTGCTGGTGCTGGCCCGCGGGCAGGCGGGATACCACCGGTTGTCCACCGAGATCAGCCGGGCCCAGCTGGCCGGCCGGGAGAAGGGCCGACCGGTCTACGACCTGGACGCGCTGGCGAACGCGGCGCAGGACCAGTGGCTGGTCCTGACCGGCTGCCGCAAGGGCGCGGTGCGGCGCGCCCTGGCCGGCGGCGGCCCGGACGCCGCCCGCCGGGCGCTGGGCGGCCTGATGGACCGGTTCGGCCGCGGCAACGTCGTCGTCGAGCTGACCACGAGCCTGCTGCCCACCGACGACGAGAACAACGACGCGCTCGCCGCCCTCGCGCACGAGCTGGGCCTGCCGGTCGTGGCCACCACCGCGGCGCACTACGCCGCCCCCGCCGACGGCCGGATCGCCGCCGCGATGGCCGCGGTACGGGCCCGGCGCAGCCTGGACGAGGCCGACCCGTACCTGCCGCCGGGGTCGGGGGCGCATCTGCGGTCGGGCGCGGAGATGGCGCAGCTGTTCGCCCGTTACCCGGCGGCGGTGCCCACCGCCGCGGCGATCGGCGAGCAGTGCGCGTTCGACCTGCGGCTGGTCGCCCCGAAGCTGCCGCCCTACGACGTGCCGCCGGGCCACGACGAGAACTCCCACCTGCGGGCCCTCACCATGGCCGGTGCCGCCCGGCGGTACGGCCCCCCCGAGCAGCGGCCGGACGCCTACGCGCAGATCGAGAAGGAGCTGGCGATCATCGCCGCCCTCGACTTCCCCGGCTACTTCCTCATCGTCAACGACATCGTCACGTTCTGCCGCGACGCGAACATCATGTGCCAGGGTCGGGGGTCCGCGGCCAACTCGGCGGTCTGCTACGCGCTGGGCATCACCGCCGTCGACGCGGTGCGCTACGAGCTGCTGTTCGAGCGCTTCCTGGCCCCGGAACGGGACGGACCGCCGGACATCGACGTGGACATCGAGTCCGACCGGCGGGAGGAGGTGATCCAGTACGTCTACCGCACGCACGGTCGGGAACGGGCGGCCCAGGTCGCCAACGTCAACACCTACCGGCCGCGGATGGCGGTGCGGGACATGGCCAAGGCGCTGGGCCATTCGCCGGGTCAGCAGGACGCCTACTCCAAGCAGCTCGACGGGTGGGTCCCGCTGGCCGGTCAGGACACCGGCGGTATCCCCGGCGACGTGCTGGCGCTGGCCGCGAAGATCCAGGACTACCCGCGGCACCTGAGCATCCACTCCGGCGGCATGGTCATCTGCGACCGGCCGGTCTCGCAGGTCTGCCCGGTGGAGTGGGCGCGGATGGAGAACCGGTCCGTCCTGCAGTGGGACAAGGACGACTGCGCCGCGATGGGCCTGGTCAAGTTCGATCTGCTGGGCCTGGGGATGCTCTCGGCGCTGCATTACGCGGTCGACCTGATCCGGGAGCACGAGGGTCTGGAGATCGACTTCGCCCGGCTCGACCTGGAGGAACCCGCGGTCTACGAGATGCTGCAGCGGGCCGATTCGGTCGGCGTGTTCCAGGTGGAGTCCCGCGCTCAGATGGCCACCCTGCCGCGGCTGCGACCGCGCACGTTCTACGACCTGGTCGTCGAGGTCGCGCTGATCCGGCCCGGACCCATCCAGGGCAACTCGGTGCACCCGTACATCCGCCGCCGCAACGGACTGGAGAAGGTCACCTATGACCATCCGGTGATGGAGAGGTCGTTGGCCAAGACGCTGGGCATCCCGCTGTTCCAGGAGCAGCTGATGCAGTTGGCCGTCGACGTCGCCGGGTTCGACGCCGGGGAGGCCGACCAGCTGCGCCGGGCGATGGGCGCCAAAAGGTCCACCGCGAAGATGGAAAAGCTCAAGGCCCGGCTCTACGCGGGCATGCGCACCACGCACGGGATCGAGGGCGCGGTCGCCGACCGGATCTACGAGCGGCTGCTGGCCTTCGCCAACTTCGGCTTCGCCGAGTCCCACGCGCTGTCGTTCGCGTCGCTGGTCTTCTACTCGTCCTGGCTCAAGCTGCACCACCCGGCGGCGTTCTGCGCCGCCCTGCTGCGGGCCCAGCCGATGGGGTTCTACTCGCCGCAGTCGCTGGTCGCCGACGCCCGGCGGCACGGGGTGACGGTCCGCCGGCCGGACATCAACGCATCCCACTGGTACGCCGACCTGGACACCCGGGACGGCGCGCCGGCGGTCCGGCTGGGCCTGGACGAGATCCGCGGCATCGGCACCGACCTGGCGGAGAAGATCGTGGCCAACCGGCCGGCCGGTGGCTACCGCACCCTGGACGAGCTCACCCGGGCGGTCACCATGACCGCCCAGCAGGTGGAGGCGCTGGCCACCGCCGGCGCGCTGGACGCGCTGAGCGGGTCGAGGCGAGGCGCGCTGTGGGCCGCCGGCGCGGCCGCGGGGGAGCGGGCCGGCACCCTGGACCTGCCCGAGCCCGAGGCGCCGGCGCTGCCGGGGATGAGCGACATCGAGCTGACCGTCGCCGACATCTGGGCCACCGGGATCTCGCCCGAGTCCTACCCGACCGAGTTCTCCCGGGCCCAGCTGGACGAGTGGGGGGTGAAGACCGCCACCGACCTGAAGAGCGTCGAGCACGGGACGCGAGTGCTGGTGGCCGGGGTGGTGACCCACCGGCAGCGCCCGGCCACGGCCTCCGGGGTCATCTTCATCAACCTGGAGGACGAGTCCGGGATGCTCAACGTCATCTGCTCGGTGGGGTTGTGGGCCAAGTACAAGCAGGTCGCCCGGGGGTCGACGGCGCTGCTGGTCCGCGGGGTGCTGGAGCGCTCCGGTGGGGCGATCTCGATCGTCGCCGACCGGATCGCCCGGGTGACCCTGGTCGCCAGCACCCCCTCCCGGGACTTCCGCTGACGTGCCTGGCACCATCGGCCCGGTGAGTGTGTATGAGTGAGGTCTTCGACCGGGCGTCGGTGTCGCTGATCCTGGCCGACTACGCCGTGGCCGACCAGCTGGGCAAGCTGCAGATGGTCGGCGGTGGGCTGCAGCTGATCGGCCGGGACCACACCACGGGCGTGTCGGCGGCGTTCGCGCTGGTGGTGGGCCTGACGTTCCCGCCGGAGCTGTTCAACGAGCAGTACGCCTTCGAGGTCGTCCTGGAGGACACCGCGGGCAACCCGCTCGAGCTGGCCGAGTCGGCCGCGGTGCCCGGCAGCCGGGTGATGCGGTTCGGGCAGACCCTGCAGATCGAGGAGCCGAATTTCCGCGGCAGCGGCGTGCCCCGCCGGGCGCTGCCCACCCGCTCGCACGTGGTCCTCTACTTCAACACCGGCCTGCCGCTGCCGCCCGGCCGCGTGCTGGTCTGGCGGGCCCGCATCGACGGCGAGTCCAAGCCGGACTGGACCGTCCCGTTCTTCGTTCCCGCCCCGCCGCCGGCGCCCGTCCTCGGCTGAGCGTCAGCCGCGGGCGACCTGCAGCAGCAGGTGCATCGCCAGGTCCGTGGCCCGGGCCCGGATCTGGGCCCGGTCGCCCCGCAGCACCGGGTCGCGGGCCAGCACGACGCCGTCGCCGGTGGTCACGCAGAAGCAGACGTAGCCGACCGGCTTGGCCGCCGTCCCGCCGTCCGGGCCGGCCACCCCGGTGATGCCGATCCCGATGTCGGCGCCGAAGCGGGCCCGCGCCCCGTCCGCCAGCGCCCGCGCCACCTGCGGCGACACCGCCCCGTGGGCGGCGAGCGTTTCCGCGGGAACGTCGAGCTGGCTCTCCTTGGCCTGGTTGGAGTACGCGACGGTGCCGCCGGCCACGTAGGCCGACGAGCCGGCCCGGTCGACCAAGCGGGCCACGACCAGGCCCCCGGTGCACGACTCCGCGGTGGCGACGAACCAGTCCCGGTCCAGCAGGGCCCGGGCCAGCAGCTCGTCCGTTCCGGTGCCGTCGGCGCTGATCAGCTGCTCGCCGTGGCGGGCCGCGAGCGTGTCCGCCAGCGCGGCGGCCGCCGCCTCGGCGCCCGGCTCCGGCCGGATGTCCACCTCCAGCTCGGAGTGGCGCAGGCACGTGGTCACCTCGAGCGACCCGGGCACGTCCAGCTCCCGCAGGGTCTGCGCCAGCACCGGCTCGGACAGCCCGAAGAACCGCAGCGACCGGGCCGCCGCGGCCGGCACCGCGGCCAGCAGCGCGCGCACCGGCGGCGCGGCCAGCACGGCCGGCCACATGCCCTGCAGTTCGCCGGGCGGCCCCGGCAGCACCACGATCAGCGGGCCGCCGGGCCGGCGCAGCACCAGCCCCGGCGCGGTCCCCACCGGGTCGAGCACGGTCGCCCCCACCGGCACCATCGCCTGCTTGCGGACGCCGGCCTCCAGTGCCGGATCGAGCGGGCCGGCGGGCGCGTTCCCGCGGAGCCGCGCCCACTCCGCGACGATCCGTCCGACCTGGTCGTACGTCGCCGGGTCGAGCTCCACCGGCACTCCGGCGAACCGGGCCACACAATCCACCGTCAGGTCGTCGGCGGTCGGCCCCAGGCCGCCACTGGTGATCACCAGCGCGCAGCCGGCGGCCGCGGCCAGCGCGTCCACCAGATCGTCCGGCCGGTCGCCGACCACCTGGATCCGGTCGACCTGCAGGCTCAGGCCGGTCAGCGCCCGGGCCAGCCAGGGCCCGTTGGCGTCGGCGATCGTCCCGGTCAGCAGTTCACTGCCGGTGACCACGACCGCGGCCCGGGGGCGCGGGTCACGAGGCTGCGCGGTGTCCATGGCCCGAACCCTAAGCGGGTCTGGCACGATCGGCGGAATGCGTCTGGCGACCTGGAACATCAACTCCGTCCGGGCCCGGCACGACCGGGTGCTGGCCTGGCTGGAACGCAGCGACGTCGACGTCCTGGCGTTCCAGGAGACCAAGATCGACGACGCCCGCTTCCCGTCCTCCTCGTTCGAATCGCTGGGGTACCGGGTGGCCCACCACGGCACGAACCAGTGGAACGGGGTGGCCATCGCCTCCCGGATCGGCCTGGAGGACGTGCAGGTCGGAGTGCCCGGGCTGCCGGCCTTCGGTGAGGACGGCGACACGGAGGCCCGGTCGATCGGGGCGGTCTGCGGCGGCGTCCGGGTGTGGAGCCTGTACGTGCCCAACGGCCGGGTGGTCGACGACCCGCACTACCACTACAAGCTGCACTGGCTCGCGGTGCTGCGCGACTACGCCGAGAAGCTGCTGGCCGACGACCCGCACGCGCCGGTCGCGCTGTGCGGCGACTTCAACATCGCCCCGACCGACGACGACATCTGGAGCGTCGAGTACTACCAGGGGTCCACCCATGTGACCGGGCCGGAGCGGCAGGCGTTCGCCAACCTCGTCGACGCGGGGTTCACCGACGTCGTCCGGCCGTTCCATCCGGGACCCGGCGTCTACACCTACTGGGACTACACCCGGCTGAGCTTTCCCAAGCGTCGCGGCATGCGCATCGACTTCGCGCTGGCCAGCCCGGCGCTGGCGGCCCGGGTCACCGGCGCGCAGATCGACCGCGAGGAGCGCAAGGGCAAGGGCGCGTCCGACCACGCCCCGGTGATCGTCGAGTTCCGGGACGCCTGATGCCGACGATCGTGGTCCTGGAGCACGACCCGAGCGACCCGGCCCAGCGGTTGGGCGACTGGCTGCTCGAGGCGGGGGCGGAGCTGGACGTGCGCCGGTTGCACGCCGGCGATGCGGTCCCCACGGCGACCCCGGAGGCCCTGGTCTGCCTGGGCGGCCGGATGAACGCCTGGGACGACGCCGCCACGCCGTGGCTCGCCGACACCAAGGCCCTGTTGCGCCGGGCGGTCGCCGACGGCACCCCGACGCTGGGCATCTGCCTGGGCGCCCAGCTGCTGGCCGTCGCCGAGGGCGGCACGGTCGAACCCGGTGCCGCCGGTCCGGAGATCGGGGCCTACCTGGCCGCGAAGCGGGACGCCGCCGGCGAGGACCCGCTGTTCGGGCCGGTGCCGATGACGCCCGACGTCATGCAGTGCCACGACGACGTCGTCACCGCGCTGCCCCCCGGCAGCACCCTGCTGCTGTCCGGCACCGGCTACCCGCACCAGGCCTGGCGGCAGGGCCGGGCCGCCTGGGCGCTGCAGTTCCATCCGGAGACCACTGCCGGCACCGTCCGGGAGTGGGCCCGGGAGCACGGCGTCACCGGCGGGCCGCGGCTCGGTCCGATGCTGGACGAGGCGGCGGACGCCGCCGCGGAGGTTTGGCGGGACGTCGCCCACCGGTTCGTGGCGCTGATCGCCGAGCCGCCGGTGCCCCGGGCCACGCTGCCCCTGGTGACGCGATGAGCCGGCCCGCGCTGCGCACCCCGGCCCGGTACGGGTTGCCGGACACCGACCGGGTGCGGGACGACCTGCTGCTGACCGGCCTGTGGGGCGCCGACGGCCCGGTCGCGGCGAACGAGGACGTGCTGGCCGCGGTGGCCCGGACCGGGCGGCCGGAGCTGGCGGTGTACGGGTTGGCCCGGTTGCACGAGGCCGACACCAATCCGGCCCAGCTGATGGAGGCGCTGCGCACCCAGCCGCGGTTCCGGGGCCGGCTGCTCGGCCTGCTGGGCGCGTCCACGGTGCTGTCCGAGCATCTGGCGGCCTGGCCGGAGGACTGGCACGACCTGCTGCCGGAGGCGCCGGCCGAGGAACTGGTGTCGGCCGAGGGCATGCGCCGGGTGCTGTGCGCCGCGGTCGGCGTCGATCCCGACGAGCCGCCGTGCACCGGATCCGAGGGCGCCCGGGCACGGATCACCGGCGCCAAGGCGATCGCGGCGCTGCGCCGGGCGTACCGGTCGCAACTGCTGATCATCGCCGCGCACGACCTGGCCCCGTCGGTCGAGGCGTCGCTGCCGACGACCGCCCTGCCGGCGGTCTGCCAGGCGCTCACCGCGCTGGCCGACGCGACCCTGCAGGTCGGACTGTCCGTCGCGGCCGCCGAAACCAATCCGGCCACCGACTTCCGGCTGGCCGTCGTCGCGATGGGCAAGACCGGGGCCAAGGAGCTGAACTACCTCTCCGACGTCGACGTGATGTTCATCGCCGACCAGGCCGAGGCGGCCACCCCGCTGGCCAGCCGGATGATGACCATCTGCGGCGGGGCCGCCTGGGAGGTGGACGCGGCGCTGCGCCCGGAGGGCAAGGCCGGCGCCCTGGTCCGCACCCCGGCCGGGTTCGCCAGCTACTACGAGCGCTGGGCCCACACCTGGGAGTTCCAGGCCCTGCTCAAGGCGCGGCCCGCGGCCGGTGACCCCGAGCTGGGCGAGACGTTCATGGAGCTCACCCGCCCGGGCGTGTGGTCGGCCGCGAGCCGGGAGTCCTTCGTGGACGACGTGCAGGCGATGCGGCGCCGGGTCGAGGACAACATCCCGGACAAGCACCGGGACCGCGAGCTCAAGCTGGGCGCCGGCGGCCTGCGGGACGTCGAGTTCGCCGTCCAGCTGCTCCAGCTGGTGCACGGCCGGTCCGACCCCGACCTGCGGCTGCCGGGCACCCTGATGGGCCTGCGGTCGCTGATCCGGGGCGGGTACGTCGGCCGGACCGACGGGGCCGAGATGGCCGCGGCCTACACGTTCCTGCGCCGGGCCGAGCACCGGCTGCAGCTGCAGCGGCTGCGCCGCACCCACCTGCTGCCCGACGACGGCGCCGACATGGAGTGGCTGGCCCGGGCCGACGGCTACCTGGCCACCGGCACGTCCAGCGCCGCCGACGTGTTCGTCGCCGAGCGGACGCGGCACGCCACCACCGTCCGCCGGCTGCACGAGAAACTGTTCTACCGGCCGCTGCTGCACGCCGTGGCCGCGGTCGACATGGACGAGTCGCGGCTGTCCGCCGAAGCGGCCCGCGAGCGGCTCGCCGCCCTGGGATTCCTGCGGCCGGACGCGGCCCTGCGGCACCTGGCCGCGCTGACCCAGGGGGTCAGCCGGCGGGCCGCGATCCAGCGGCACCTGCTGCCGGTGCTGCTGGACTACTTCTCCACCAGCCCCGACCCGGACGCCGGCCTGCTGGCCTACCGGCAGGTGTCCGAGGCGCTGGCCGACACCCCCTGGTACCTGCGCCTGCTGCGGGACGAGGGCTCGGTGGCCAGCCGGCTGGCCGGGTTGCTGGGCGGTTCCCGGCTGGTCGCCGACCTGCTGCCGCGGGCGCCGGAGGTGCTCAAGCTGCTGGTGGACGACAAGGACCTGCTCGCGCCCGAGCCGGAGACGGTGGCCCGCGCCCTGATGGCCCGCGCCGGCCGGGCGACCAAGGCCCAGGACGCCGTCGACGTCGCCCGCTCCGGACGCCGGCACGAGATGCTCCGGCTGGCCTGCGGCGACATGCTCGGCCTGATCTCGGTGCAGAACATCGCCCGCGGCCTGAGCAGCGTCGCCGAGATCACCATCGAGGCCGCCCTGCAGGCGGCGATCAAGCAGGTCACCCGGGACCGGGGCGGCTTCCGGGCCGCCTTCGCGGTCATCGGCATGGGCCGGCTGGGCGGGGGAGAGCTTGGCTACGGTTCCGACGCCGACGTCATGTTCGTCATGCAGCCGCTGCCCGGCCAGGACGAGTCCGAGGCCAGGGCCGACTCGCACGCCGTGGCCGACCTGATGTCCCGCCTGCTCGGCCGGCCCTCGCCCGACCCGCCGCTGGAGATCGACGCCAACCTGCGGCCCGAGGGCAAGAACGGCCCGCTGGTGCGGCCGCTGTCCGGCTACCGGGCCTACTGGACCCGGACCGCGGTGGCCTGGGAGCGGCAGGCCCTGCTGCGGGCCCGTCCGGTGGCCGGCGACGCCGAGCTGGGGGCCGCCTTCCTGGCCGCGGCCGACGAGTTCCGCTACCCCGAGGGCGGCCTGTCGCTGCGGGACGTGGTCGAGATCCGCCGGATCAAGGCCCGGGTGGACGCCGAACGGCTGCCGCGCACCGCCGACCGCACCACCCACACCAAGCTGGGCCGGGGCGGGCTGGCCGACGTCGAGTGGACGATCCAGCTGCTGCAGCTGCAGCACGCCTACCAGGTCCCGGCGCTGCGGACGCCCAGCACGCTGCCGGCGATCGCGGCCGCCGCCCGGGCCG
>NZ_JBMDXT010000084.1:0-11864 GCF_048594475.1 Nakamurella sp.
CCTGGTCCGGTCGGCCGGCGCGGTGCCGGCCGGGATCGGGGGCACCCGGGTGATAGGGCTGGCCAAAACCATCCGCAACCTGCACGGTCCGGCGATCGTGGGTCGCGACTTACGCACCCGGGCCGCGCTGCTGACGGGCACCTACACGGCCGCGCTCAACGTCGGGTCGATGCTGGTGCTCGCGGTCAGCGGCCCGCTGGCCGCCGCGTTCGGCTGGCAGGTGGCGCTCGGCGCGGCCGCGGTCGTGCCGGTGGCCGCCGCGGCGGTCTGGGGACCGCTGGCGGCCCGGACCCGGCGCCGATCGGCCGACCCGACCCCGTCCCGGGGCGCCACCCCGGCCGCCGCCACCCCGGCCGATGCCACCCCGGCCGATGCGACCGGGCCGGCCGATCCCAGCGACCCGGCCCATCCCAGCGACCCGGCCGATCCGGCCGACGGGGCCGCTCCCCCGGGCCGAGCGGCGACCGCGCGGCCGCCGGTGCCGGCCCTCGCCCGGCGGCCGATGATCCGCCGGCCGTCCACCTGGTTGCTGACCGCGGCGTTCGCCGGCCAGGCGTACGCCTACTACGGGCTGACCGCCTGGCTGCCGACGGTGCTCGCCGACGAGCTCGGTATGACCCGCGGCGCGGCGGGCGCGGCGTCCTCGATCTTCCAGGTGGCCGCGCTGATCGGGGCGTTCGGCGCCCCGCTGATCATCAACCGGCTCGGCGGCCCGCTGGTGTCGTTCCTGATCAACGGACTGCTGTGGGCGGCGCTGCCGCTCGGGCTGCTGCTCGCACCGCAGGCCTGGGCGGTCTGGAGCGCGGCCAGCGGGATCGCCCAGGGCGGCGGCTTCGTCACGATCTTCACGGTCGTGGTCTGGCGGGCCAGGACGTTGCGGGAGAACCGGCAGCTGTCCGCCATCGTGCAGACCGGCGGCTACTGCGTGGCCGCGCTCGGCCCGACCCTGCTCGGCGCGCTGCACGACGGCACCGGGGCCTGGACCGCCTCGCTGCTCACCGCCTTCGCCGGCACCCTGGTGGTGATGGTGCTGGGTGTCGCCGGCTCGATCGGCGCCCGACCGGTCACCCGCTGATCAGCACCCGCGTGACCCGGTCGATCTGCTCGAACGCGCCGGCGACCAGGCGGCTCATCAGGGTGAGCATGAGGTCGGGGGCGGTGGCGGTCAGGTCCGCGATCGCCGCGGCCGGCAGCACCATGGCCTCGACCTCGCCCCGGGCGGTCGCGTCGATGTCGTACTCGCGCCCGGCCACCGCGTACGCGACGCCGAACGTGGTGCCCGCGGTGAACATCGACAGGTGGTGCCGGACGCCGCCCTGATCGACGCTGACCTCGACCGGGCCGGCCACGATGAGGAACAGGCCCTGGGTCGGGTCGCCGCTGCGGACCACCGCATCGCCGGGGGCGTACCGGCGGTGCTCGAGCCGGGGCAGGATGAGCGCCAGCCGCTCCTCGGGCAGCCCGCGCACCAGGGGGTGCTCGCGGATCGGCAGCGCGCCGGCCGCCTCGTCCGGAGAGGCGTGCCGGGCGAGCAGGACGTCCTCGGCGTAGGCCACCGCGTCGTTGAGGTCGGTGAAGTGCCGCACCCGCTTGGCCGGATCGGGGTCCAGCTGCACGACCGCCCCGGCCGGATCGATCAGCACGACCTGCACCCCGTGGGCGCGCAGCTGCTCGCGCACGCCGATCATCAGCCGCCGGGTGACCGCGGCCGTCTCGTCGACCGCGCGCAGGTCGAGCACCAGCACATCCAGCTCGTCCGCCTCCCCGGTCAGCCGGCGGATCACCGACTCGGCCCCGGCGAACAGCAGGTCCCCGTGCAGCTCGTAGACCCGGGCCCGGCGCCCCACCCGCAGCAGCAGGTCGTGCTCGGCCGGCGAGCGCCGGCGCCGGCTCGGCCGGTCGACCACGTCGTAGGCCGCGCGAACGGCGGACCGGGCGGCCCGGCTGACGTGCAGGAAGTGCAGTTCGAGATCCCGGGACAGCCGCCGGCAGGCGGCGACGCCGCGCACGCTGTTGCCGTGGGCGTCCAGCCGCGGGGAGAAGACGGCCAGCCCCAGCTGGCCCGGCAGCACCGCCAGGATGCCGCCGCCGACGCCGCTCTTGGCCGGGAGGCCGACCTCGGTGACCCAGTCGCCGGCCGCGTTGTACATGCCGCAGGTCGTCATGACCGACAGCACCCGCTGGTTGGTGGCGGCGTCCAGCACCCGGTCTCCGGTCAGCGGGTGGACGCCGCTGTCGGCCAGCGTCGCGGCCATCAGGCTCAGGTCGCGGCAGTCCACCTCGATCGAGCACTGCCGGAAGTAGACGCCCAGGGTGGTGGTCGGGTCCTCCTCGACGATCCCGTACTCGCGCAGCAGGTAGCCGATGGCCCGGTTGCGGTTCCCGGTGCGGTCCTCGGAGTGGTACATGGCCTCGTCCAGGCCCAGTTCGCGGCCGGCGAAGCGGGAGTAGAACCGCCGGATCCGTTCGAACCGCTCCTCGACGTCCCCGCCCTGCACCAGCGAGGCGCAGGTGATCGCGCCGGCGTTGATCATCGGATTGCGCGGCCGCTCGGTCACCGGATCCAGGCTGATCTCGTTGAACGGCTCGCCCGACGGTTCGACGTCGACCTTGCCGGCCACCACGTCCAGGCCGCGGTCGGCAAGCGCCAGCGCGTAGGTGAACGGTTTGGAGACCGACTGGATCGCGAACCGCTTGCGGCTGTCGCCGGCCTCGTAGACGTACCCGTCGCTGGTCGCCACGCAGATGGCGAACGAGTCCGGGTCGACCACGGCCAGTTCGGGGATGTAATCGGCCACCGACCCGGACCGCTCTCCGGTCAGATCCCGGTAGAGCCCGTCCACGTAGTCCTGCACCAGCGACTTCATCCGCCGCCTCCCCCTCCGCTCGGCCGGGTCGATCATGACGAACCGGCCGGCCCGTTCGGCGTGTCGTGGGCGTGTCGCGCCCGGAAAACTCAGTCCGGCGGTGCGAAGGAGGGTGCGCTCGCGGCCGGCCACCGGGCCAGCGAGCGCCGGCTGTCGAACCGCCGGTGCCCGCCGCTGAGCGGGTCGACGAACTCGATCCGCTTGGCCAGCAGCTGCAGTGGGTCGGAGTAGTCCTGCCGGTCGGTGTCGAGCAGGGTCGGGTAGAAGTTGTCGCCGACGATCGGCAGGCCGAGCGAGTTCATGTGCAGCCGCAACTGGTGCACCTTGCCGGTCGCCGGGTGCAGCCCGTACAGGCCCCGGTCGCCCCGCACGGCCAGCAGCTCGACCCAGGTCCGCGCGTTGGGCTCCCCCGCGACCTGCTGGGCGGTCGGCGTCCCCCGCTCCTTGACGATGCGGGACTCGACGACCGTCGGCAGCTCGACGTCGGGGCGGAACGGCGCCACCGCCTCGTAGTACTTGGTGACCTTCCGCTTGGCGAACAGCGTCTGGTACGCGCCGCGGTTGGCCGGGCGCAGCGAGAAGATCAGCACGCCGGCGGTCACCCGGTCCAGCCGGTGGATCGGGCTCAGGTCGGGCAGCCCCAGGTCGCGGCGCAACCGGACCAGGGCCGACTCGACCACGTGCAGCCCGCGGGGCATCGTGGCCAGGAAGTGCGGCTTGTCCACGACGAGCAGATCGTCGTCCCGGTGCAGGATGTCGATCTCGAACGGCACCCGCGGCTCGGGCGCCGGGTCCCGGTACAGGAAGACCCAGCCCTGCGGGACGAACGGCGTGCCCACCGTGACGACCACGCCGTCCCCGTCGACCACCTCGCCGGCGTCGACCTTCTCCCGCACCCGGGTGGCGTCCGCGGCGAACCGCTCCACCAGGTACTCCAGGACGGTGGGCGGACCCTCGTCGGGGAGCCGGATCCGGCTCGGGTTCAGCCCGTCCCGGACCGGAAGCGGGGGCCGGCGCACGCGGGGAAGGATAACCGCCCGGACGCCGGCCCCGGCCCGATCGCGCGCGATCACGGCCGCGTGCGCGTCAGCAGTGCGGCAGCACCGCCGGCGGCACGATCAGGTCGCGGTGGATCCAGGCCGAGCGCCCGTCCGCCTCGATCAGGAACCACAGCGGGTTCTCGGCGATGACCTGCCCCTCGCGGAAGCACATCGCGTCCACCTCACGGCCGGCCATCAGATGATGCACCGGCAACGACTCGGTGGACGGGCTGCTGTAGGTCGTCGCGAACTGCTTGATCACCGCGCGCTCGCCGCTCGTGCCGGCCTCGCCGGATCCGGCGAGGTCGGCCCCCAGGCCGGTCAGCACACCGGCGGTCGAGAGCACCGCCGCTGCCATCAATCTGGTCATGGACCACTCCTTTCGATGACCGGTGCCGGACGGTCCGGCACCGGACATCCGAGCCTCGCCCGGCGGCCCCGGCCGGCGCACCGGCCGGCCGGTGGATCGGCCGGCGGACGCCCCGTCCCCCGACCGGAGGACCCGATCGCCGCACGCGGCGCCCCGACCGGGTCGGCTACGGTGCGGTCATGTCCGCCGCCGGCCGCCGCTCGAAGCCGCCGGCGCCGAGCCGGGACGGCGTGGAGCTGACCAACCTCGACGCGCCGCTGGCCGACGGCCCGGAGACCAAGCGGGCGCTGGTCGACTACCTGGACGTCGTCGCCGACCGCATCGTGCCGGTGCTGGCCGGGCGGCCGCTGTCGGTGCTGCGGGTGCGGCCCGGCCAGCCGCCGTTCATGCAGAAGAACCTGCCGCGGTACACGCCGGACTGGGTCCGCACGACGGCGGTCTGGGCCTACGCCTCGCACCGCGAGATCCGGTACGCCCTGTGCGACGACCGGCGGACCCTGCTCTGGTTCGCCAACCAACGGGCCGTCGAGTACCACGTGACGCTGCACCGGGCGACGGAAACGGCGGGGGTGCCGGGTGGGGCCCCGTCGTTCCTCGTGCTCGATCTGGATCCACCGCCCGGGGCCGGGTTCGACGTCGTCGTCGGCACGGCCCACCTGGTGCGGGCCGCGCTGGACGAGGTCGGGCTGGCCGGCGCGGTCAAGACCAGCGGGTCCAAGGGCGTGCACATCTTCGTGCCGCTGGTCGGCGGGGTGGACCCGGAGGCGGCGGCCGCGGCGACCCGCGCCCTGGCCGCCCGGGCGGCCCGGCTCGATCCGGAGCTGGCGACGACGGAGTACATCGTGCAGGACCGGGAGGGGAAGGTGTTCGTCGACGCGACCCGGGCGGGCGGCGCGACGGTCGTCGCCGCCTACAGCCCCCGGCTGCGTCCCGGCGTCCCGGTCTCGTTCCCGCTGTCGTGGGCCGATCTGGACCGCGCCCACCCGGCCGATTTCACCATCGCCACCGCCCCCGACCGGCTGGGCTCCGCGGACCCCTGGCGCGAGCTCATGCCGCCGCCGCAGCACCTGCCGGACGCGCTGGTCGAGCAGGGCCGGGCCATCCCCGTCGCCCGGGTCGCCGCGATGCACGAGGGCAAGCGCCGTGCCCGCGCCCGGCGCGCGGCGGCGGACGGCGCCGACCCCGCTCCGAACGCCGACCCCGCCGGGAGCGGAAACCCCGCCCCGAGCGGCAACCCCGGCGCCCCCTGACCGCGCGGATCAACAACCCAGGCGCGGATGAAGTGGCCCCGAATGTGCACCGTGGGACGGTTGTCAACGACTTCATCCGCGCGGCAGTCACCGCACCCGGTGCGGCGCGGATCACCCACCCCGGCGCGGATCAACGAACCCGGATTGCGGACTGGGGCTCCAATCGACGACGTCGTCGGCGCAGCCGCCCACCTGGTCGACGGTGAGGAGTTGCGCGGACGAACTCGCACCAAATGGGACGGGAGTGACACGAGTCGACGAGTTCGTGCGCGCCTGCGTCGATGATCCGCGCGGCGCCCCGGGTCAGCGCTTGCGGCCCAGGATCAGGTAGCCGAGCGGGCCGAACGGCTGGACGAAGAAGGCGATCTTCCACAGCCAGCGCGGGCCGTTGACCTGCGCGTCGGTGCGGCCGCTCAGATCCCGGGCGGCGATCGTCGTGACGACCGCCTCGACCGCGGCCAGGGTGACCACTCCGGCCTTCGCCGGGGTGCTGAGTTCGGACCACTTGCGCTTCGCCATCGGACCAGCCTACGAATCGTCGGACGTGTTGGTGCGCACCGGGGCCGGGTGCTGCGGTTTGCCCTCCCACCCCTCGGGGGCGGCCTCCGGGTGCGTCTTGAAGGCCTCCGCCGACAGGTAACGCTGCATGGCCCGCTCGTAGCGGGTCACCCCGCCGGTGCGGGCGGCCGCCGCGCGTGCGGCGTCCCGGCTGATCCGCTGCTGATCGTTGGTGGTCATGGCGCCGCTCCTCCGCTGCCCGGGACGCCCGGTCCGGGCCCTGGCACCGAGCCTGCTGGTGTCCCGGCTTGGATTCTGCGCCCCGGCAAACCGGGCATCCAGTGCCGAAAGTCCCTGACCTGCCGATCGAGTCGGGGTGCTGGGGGCCTGCGCCGGGAACGGTACGGGCCGCGACGGGGCGGGCCGGCTCCGCCGAGGGCGAACAACCGGGTGGGGGCCGCGACGGGCGGGCGTAGCTTCGAGAAGGTGACGACCACCGCACCCACCGAGCTGCCCGCCGACCTGCCGCGGACCGTCTCCGAACTCCGCGCCTCGGGCCACCGGCAGCGCGGCGTCCGGCAGGAGATCCGGGAGAACCTGCTGATCGCGCTGCGCGCCGAGCACGACCCGTGGCCCGGCATCGTCGGCTTCGACACCACCGTGCTGCCGCAGCTGGAACGGGCGCTGCTGGCCGGCCACGACATCGTCCTGCTCGGCGAGCGCGGCCAGGGCAAGACCCGGCTGCTGCGCACCCTGCCGTTGCTGCTGGACGAGTGGACCCCGGTCATCGAGGGCTCCGACCTGGGCGAGCACCCGTACCAGCCGATCACCCCGGAATCGGTGCGCCGGGCCGCCGACCTGGGCGACGACCTGCCGGTCGGCTGGCGGCACCGTTCGGAGCGCTACACCGAGAAGCTGGCCACGCCCGACACCGCGGTGGCCGACCTGATCGGTGACGTCGACCCGGTCAAGGTCGCGCAGGGCCGGTCCCTGGGCGATCCGGAGACCATCCACTACGGCCTGGTGCCCCGGGCGCACCGCGGCATCGTCGCCGTCAACGAGCTCCCGGATCTGGCCGAGCGCATCCAGGTCGCGCTGCTCAACGTCATGGAGGAGCGCGACATCCAGGTCCGCGGCTACACGCTGCGGCTGCCGTTGGACGTGCTGCTGGTCGCGTCGGCCAATCCCGAGGACTACACCAACCGCGGCCGGATCATCACCCCGCTCAAGGACCGCTTCGGGGCCGAGATCCGCACCCACTACCCGCTCGAGCTGGACGACGAGATCGCCGTCATCCGGCAGGAAGCCGATCTGGTCGCCACGGTTCCCGAGCACCTGCTGGAGATCCTGGCCCGGTTCACCCGGCTGCTGCGCGAGTCCTCCGCCATCGACCAGGGTTCCGGCGTCTCGGCCCGGTTCTCCGTCACGGCGGCCGAGACGGTGGCCGGCGCGGCGCTGCGCCGGGCCGCGCTGACCGGCGAGAGCACCCCCACCGCACGACCGATCGACCTGCTGGCGGTCCCGTCCGTGCTGCGGGGCAAGCTCGAGTTCGCCGCCGGTGAGGAGGGCCGGGAGGACGAGGTCCTGGAGCACCTGCTGCGCCGGGCCACCGCCGACACCGCCCGCCGGGCGCTGCGCGGCGTCGATCTGGCCCCGCTGGCCGAGTCCGTCACCGGGACCCCGGTCCGCACCGGTGATCTCGTCTCCGCCGCGGCCGTCGTCGCCTCGCTGCCCGCGGACCGGGCGGCCAACGGGACGATCACCGAGGTGGCCAAGCGGCTCGGCGTCGCCGGCACCGAGGACCCGGGCCCGATGGCGTCCGCCGCCGAGCTGGCCCTGGAACTACTCTTTCTCACCCGAAAGCTGGCCAAGAACGCCGATGACGACACCGTCCGCTACGGCTGATCTCTCGTGAGACGGCGCCGCTACTCCTACGGACCGTACGACGGCGGTCCCGATCCGCTCGCGCCCCCGCTCGACCTGCGGGAGGCGATCGATCGCCTGGGCGAGGACGTGCTGGACGGCAGCTCGCCCCGGCAGGCGCTGCGCGAGCTGCTCCGGCGCGGCCTGGGCGAGCGGCGCGGGCTGGACGAGCTCAACCGCCAGCTCTGGCAGCGCCGCCGCGACCTGCAGCGCAACAACCGTCTCGACGGCACCCTGCAGCAGGTCCGGGAACTGCTCGACCGGGCGGTGACCGCCGAGCGGAAGACGCTGGAGCGGCGCGACTCCGGCCCGCAGGCGGACGACGCCCGGTTCCGCGAGCTGCAACTGGACGCGCTGCCGTCCGACGCCGGCGGCGCGGTCCGGGAACTGGAGAACTACGACTGGCAGTCCCCCGACGCGCGGTCGGCCTACGAGCAGATCAAGGACCTGCTCGGTCGGGAGATGCTCGACCAGCGCTTCGCCGGCATGAAGCAGGCGCTGGAGAACGCGTCCCCGCAGGACGTCGAGGCGATCCGGGCGATGCTCGACGACCTGAACGTGCTGCTGCAGGCGCACGCCCGGCTCGAGGACCCCACGGAGCAGTTCGCCCGGTTCATGGCCGAGCACGGCCACTACTTCCCGGAGAACCCGCAGACCACCGACGAACTCGTGGACGTGCTGGCCGCCCGGTCGGCGGCGGCCCAGCGGATGATGAACTCCCTCTCGGCGGACCAGCGGGCCGAGCTGGCCGCGCTGACCGAGCAGGCGTTCGGCGACCCGCGGCTGGCCCAGTCGCTGTCCCAGCTCGACGCCATGCTGCAGCAGCTGCGGCCCGGCCAGGACTGGGACGGCTCCGGACGCTTCCGCGGCGACAACCCGATGGGCATGGGCGAGGCCACCCGCGCGCTGGAGGAGCTGGGCCGGCTGGACGCGCTGGGCGAGCAGCTGGCCCAGGGGTATCCGGGGGCCAGCCTGGACGACATCGACCTCGACCTGCTGGCCGAGGTGCTCGGCGAGCCGGCGCGGGTGGACGCCCGGGCGCTGGCCGAGCTGGAGCGCGAGCTACGCGACCAGGGCATCCTGCAGCGCGCCGCCGACGGGTCGCTGCAGCTCTCGCCCAAGGCGCTGCGCCGGCTCGGCCAGACCGCGCTGGCCGACGTGGCCGACCGGATCGGCGGGCGGACCGGGGAACGGGAGACCCGGCGCTCCGGCGCGGCCGGCGACGCCTCCGGCGCGACCCGGCCGTGGGAGTTCGGCGACACCGCACCGTGGTCGGTGCCCCGCACCCTGCTCAACGCCCAGCTGCGGCGGGCGAGCGGTGACCCCCGCCCGCTCGACGTCGCCGACGTCGAGGTGATCGAGACCGAACGCCGGGTCCGCGCGGCCGTCGCGCTGTGCGTGGACACCTCGTGGTCGATGGTGCAGGAGGGGCGGTGGGTGCCGATGAAGCGCACCGCGCTGGCCCTGCACCACCTGATCTCGACCCGGTTCCGCGGCGACGACCTGGCCCTGATCACGTTCGGCCGGCACGCCGGCCGGGTCGAGCTGGGCGAGCTGGTCGGGCTGGAGGGCGCGTACGTGCAGGGCACCAACCTGCACCACGCGCTGCTGCTGGCCGGCGCCCACCTGCGCCGGCACCCGGACGCCACCCCGGTGGTGCTGGTCGTCACCGACGGCGAGCCGACCGCCCACCTGGAGCCGGACGGGTCGCCGGTCTTCGCCTACCCGCCCGCCCCGGAGACGCTGCACGCGACGGTCGGCGAGCTGGACCGGCTGACCGGGCTGCGGGCCGCCGTCACCTTCTTCATCCTCGGTGACGACCCGCGGCTGGCCATGTTCACCGACCGGCTGGCCCGCCGCTGCGGTGGCCGGGTGGTGGCGCCCGACCTGGACGGGCTCGGCGCGTCGGTGGTCGCGGACTACCTGCGGCACCGGCGCTGACCGGGGCCGACCGGGGCTGACCGGCGCCATGATGGTGCGGTGACCGTCACCGACGTCGACCGGCTGGCCGAGCTGGAGGCGCTGCGCCGCCCGCTGACCGCGTACGCCTACCGGATGCTGGGCGCGTCCAGCGAGTCCGACGACGCCGCCCAGGAGACGATCCTGCGCGCCCACCGGCACCTCGACCGGTTCGATCCGGCCCGCGGGTCGCTGCGCGCCTGGGTCTTCCGCATCGCCACCAACGTCTGCCTGGACCTGCTGCGCGGCACCGCCCGGCGGGCCGGGTCGGTCGATCTGGGGCCGGCGGCGGCCGACGGCGGCGCCCTCGGCGCGCCGCTCCCGCCCGACCGCTTCGTCGAGCCGATGCCCGGATCCCGGCTGCTGTCGGCGACCGACCCGGCCGAGCTCGTCGTCGAGCGGGAGACGGTGCGGCTGGCGTTCGTCGCCGCGCTGCAGCACCTGCCGCCCCGGCAGCGGGCCACCCTGATCCTGCGGGACGTCCTGCGGTTCTCCGCGGCCGAGACGGCCGCACTGCTGGAGACCTCCCCGGCGGCGGTGAACAGCGCGTTGGTCCGGGCCCGGGAGACCCTCGACCGGCACCGACCCTCGCCGGCCGACCCCTTCGACCCGGCCGACGCCGGCCAGCGGGCGTTGCTGGAGCGGTACGTCGCCGCGTTCGAGGCCCATGACGTCGACGCGCTCACCGCCGTTCTGCGGGCCGACGCGGTCACCTCGATGCCGCCGTTCGCGTGGTGGGTGCAGGGCGGCGCCCGGATCGCCGGGCTGATCGCCCTGGGCGGCTGCGCCGGGGCGCGGCTGGTGCCGACCCTGATCAACGGTTCCGCCGGCTTCGGGCAGTACCGGCCGGCCGACGGGTCCGATGGTGGCCCGCTGCACCCGTTCGCGCTGGTGCTGGTGGAGCTGCGGGGCGGGCGGGTGGCCGACTCGGTGACCTTCCTGGGCAGCGGCGACCGCTTCGCCGAGTTCGGCCTGCCGGAATTCCTGCCGGCCGACCGATGAATCCGCGGCCGCCCGGTCGTACCCGGTCCGACATCCCGACCGGAAGGACGGCCCCGTGGCCCTGGACACCGAACTCGACCTGACCGACCCGATCGCCGCCGCGACCGCCGCCGAGCGCGAGCGCCTGGCGGACCTGCTCGACGAGCTGACCCCCGACGAGTGGGGCGCCGATTCGCTGTGCGCCGGCTGGCGGGTCCGCGAGGTCGTCGCGCACATGACGATGCCGTACCGGCACTCCGGGCCGAGCGTGCTGGCCGGCATCGCCGCGCACGGCGGCGACTTCAACCGGTTCGCCGACGAGCTGGCCCGTCGCGACACCGCCGAGTGTTCCGACGCCGAGCTGCTGGCCGACCTGCGCGACAACGTGCGCCACCCGTGGCAGCCGCCGGCCGGCGGCCAGACCGGGGCGCTGAGCCACGACGTCATCCACGGGCAGGACCTCACCGAGCCGCTGGGCCGCCCGCGGCCGCCGGCCGACCGGGTGCGTCTGGTGCTGGCTGGCGCCGGGCCGATCCAGCTGGCCTTCTTCGGGGTGGACCTGACCGGCCGCCGCCTGGTCGCGACCGACACCGACCTGGTCCTGGGTGACGGCGACGTGGTGACGGCGCGGCCGGCGGCGGAGCTGCTGCTGGCCGTCGCGGGCCGCAGGGATCTGGACCCGCCGATCCGCTGACATCGGCGGCGGACGCTCCGGCGGACCGCCCGTCGGGCACGAGACGCTGGTCACACCGGCGGCCGCCCCGGTCGGGTCGGTCGTTCGGGTGGCCGGTGGCCGCCCGCCGGACGGAGCGGCGGCCCCGGAGCCGGTCGCGGGGGCCCGCCGGACCGGTCCGGTGCATCTCAAGCAACTGATCGAAATATTCCAGCAATGGCTGGGACGTGACCGGTGTCGGCTCGCTCGGCGCCACGAAGAACCCGGTCACGAAGGCCGCCGTATTCGCCTCGGTCAGTTCCG
>NZ_JBMDXT010000085.1:0-19468 GCF_048594475.1 Nakamurella sp.
CGACCGGCCGCCGCGCGGCCGCCGGGTCGGCCGGGGCGGGGTCGCCCGGCGCCGGCACGACCGCGGGCGCCGCCGGGTCGACGACCGGGGCGGGTGCCGCGAGGGCAGCCGCGCCGGCCTCGGGCACGGCCGCCGGCGCGACCGCGGCCGGCCGCTCGTCGGCGGGCGCGTCGGGCACGGCATGCACCACGGGGGCGACGTGCTCGGTGCCCGGCAGGACGGGCGTCTCGTACCGGGCGGCCGTGGCGAGGGAACCCTCGACCCTGGTGCCTCCGGCGGCGATCCACACCGCGTCGTCCGCGTCAGTCATCCCGGCCACTCCCCTTGCGTCATCCCGACGATCCGCGCTTCAGGCTAGGCGCGCGCGACGGCCGAACCTACGCGACCCGCCCGGCGTGGCGGCGGTTCAGGACGGCTTCTCGGGCGACTCTGATGCGGGTGTGACTGGTGTGACAGAAGTGTCGGTCGGCCGGTCGTCGACGGCGCTCGCCGACCCGGCGGAGCCCGGCGGGACGGCACCCACGAGCAGCGGCGTGGTCGGCTGACCGGCTGCCGCGCCCCCGGCCGGGCCGTCGAGGGAACCGTCGTCGTCCGGCAGGTCGTCCTCGGGGCCGCCGGCCCCGGGGCTGGCCGCGATCACCACGAAGATCCCGGCGATCAGCACCAGCAGCACGGCCGTGAGCAGCCGCGGATCGTCCATCGACAGCAGCCAGATGACCAGCCCGGCGGCGATGACGCCGGACGCGAGCCGCACCCACAGGTACCACCGGGCGTCCCGGACCAGGCCGGCGGTCTCCCGGGTCTGCCGGCGCAGCGCCCGGGCGCTGCGCGAGCGCCCGAACAGCCAGGCCGCCACCGCGGCGACCGCCGCGACCAGGGCCAACGCGCGGATCTCGTCGCGCATGCCGACCAGGAGCTGCTGGGTGAACGCCTGGGTGACCTGCGGCTGCAGCGGCGACTGGGACACCAGCCAGGACTTGCCGACGGCCAGCCCGATGACCAGGACCAGCAGCGAGATGAGCACCCAGAAGCCGGCGCGGGCCAGCCCGGTCAGGCGGCTGGGCGCGATCAGGATGGACAGCAGCAACAACAGCCCGACGACCCACGGCAACCAGGTGCCCAGCGTGTTGACCAGGTTGTAGTACTGGGCGATCTGGGCCAGGTCGGCCTGGCCGGTCAGGTTGAACACGACCGGGATGTCGGGGATCTGGTTGGCCCAGGACACGCCGGCCGAGGCGAGCTTGGACTTGACCGCCGCGACGCCCTGGGTCAGGTCCAGGTTGATCGAGTGCAGCTTGTCCAGGTTCTGGTCGTACCCGCCCTGCATCGCGGTGACGAACGTCTCGTGCGCCTTGGCGTTGGCCTTGTCCCAGAGCTCGGCGAACTTGGGACTGGTCACCAGTTCGTTGACCATGTTGTGGATCGCGTCGGTGATGTCCGTGCGGAAGGTCGCCAGGTAGCCGGTGGCCAGGGTCGCCAGCTTGGGCGGCAACCCGAGCGACTGCAGCTCGTCGCCGATCTTGTCGGCCAGCTGCAGGTTGGTGATCTGCTCGTCGATGGCGCTGGACACCCGGTTCTCCAGCGCCGACACGATCGCCGGGTCGGTCGCCAGGGGCTCCACCGCGGCCAGGTAGGCGTCCTGATCGCTGAGCATCGTGCTGGCCCACTTGGCCGTCACCGCGACCGGGGTCAGGATGCAGGCCAGCACCAGCAGGGTCACCGACAGCGCCCGCCAGATCCGCTTCTGCGGTCCCCGGTCGACGGCACGCCAGGCCGAGCCGGCCGCCCGCTCCATCCGCACCGTCGCCGACGCCGTTCCGCCGTTCATCGTGTTGCCCCTTCGCCTCGGCGGGCCGCCGCGCCGCTCACCCGAGTCTTCGTATCGAAATCATTGAGATCCGATCACATTCAACGGCGGGAAAGCCGGGAGCACTTCATCCGTCCGGGATGATGTCCGCGAAACCGGCCATCAGGCACGGTCAGTAGTGTCCCGGCAGCGCTCGCCATGCTCATCGCCTCCACCGCGGGTGCTCCGTGGGCATGACGCGCCGCCGTGCTCGAAGAGAACGGAATCGTGATGGCCACAGCGCCCGACAACGACCCCGCGCCGGCAGTCTCGCCGGACCCCGGGGCGGACCCCCTCATCCCGCACAAGGTCACGGCGTACGGGCTGCCCCGCGGCCTGATCATCACGCTGAGCCTGGCCTCGGTGGTGGTCATCGCCGCCGGGATCCACTCGGTCCCGGACCTGATCGGGCCGATCTTCCTGGCCCTGGTGCTGACCATCACCGTCGACCCGCTGCGCGGCATGATGATCCGTCGCGGCGCGCCGCGCTGGCTGGCGACCCTGGTCGTGGTGATCGGCGTCTACGCCATCATCTTCGGCCTGGTCATCGCGGCCGCGGTCGGCGTCGCCCAGTTCATCGGGCTGATCCCCCAGTACGCCGATCAGCTGCAGGCCGACCTGACCGGGCTCAAGTCGTGGCTGGCCAGCATGGGCGTCACCCAGGACCAGATCCAAAGTGCCCTGTCCGGGTTGGACAAGAGCTCGATCCTGAGCTACATCGCCTCGCTGCTGTCGAGCGTGATGGGCGTGTTCACCTCGCTGTTCTTCATCATCACGCTGCTGATCTTCCTGGCCGTCGACGGCTCGGTGTTCAGCGAGCGGATGGTCAAGCACCGCCCCGGCCGCGAGCCCGCGCTCAACGCCCTGGGCAACTTCGCCATGGGGACCCGCAAGTACTTCGCGGTGGCCACCATCTTCGGCGGCATCGTGGCGATCCTGGACGGGGCCGCCCTGGTGATCATGGGCATCCCGGCCGCCGGCCTGTGGGCGCTGCTGGCGTTCGTCACCAACTACATCCCCAACATCGGCTTCATCATCGGCCTGATCCCGCCGGCCCTGCTGGGCCTGCTCACCGGCGGTCCCAGCCTGATGATCTGGGTGATCGTCGTCTACTGCGTGCTCAACTTCGTCATCCAGTCGGTGCTGCAGCCCAAGTTCGTCGGTGACGCGGTCGGGCTGACCACCACGATGAGCTTCCTGTCGCTGATCCTGTGGGCCTTCCTGCTGGGCCCGCTCGGCGCGATCCTGGCCATCCCGGCCAGCCTGCTGGTCAAGGCGATCATGATCGACGTCGACCCGAACGCCAAGTGGCTGCAACTGTTCCTGGGCGACGAACCGGTGCTGACCAAGAAGGAGAAGGCGCCCAAGAAACGCAAGACCCCGGACAAGCCGGCGGTCGAGCCGGCCTGATCCGGCCCGCCGGACTCACCGGACGCGCAAAGGCCGCGAACCCATCGGGTTCGCGGCCTTTGTGCGTCGGTGGGCGGGTCGCTCAGCGGGCCTGGAACGTCAGGCAGTCCGCGGTGTCGGCACCCGGGCCGATCTTGACCGAGCCGGCCGTGCACTCCAGCGACTCGTTGTGCGTACAGTCGGCCCGCTGACAGGCGCCGACATGGCCGGTGACCTTGGCCAGACCGCCCTTGGCGGACAGCGGGATGAAGGTGGCGCATTCGGCGTCGCCGTTGCGGCCGCCGACCGTGATCGCGATGGCGTGGCAGTTCGAGTGGTCGTTGTAGGAGCATCCGGCCACCGTGCATTCCACGATCGGCGGCATTTCCAGCGCTGCGGTCATGTTCCCTCCAGGACGACGGCCGAGCCGGCAGGAGCGGGGGGCAGCGATGACACCGGCGACGGTGACGATGGGCCACACCCCGGCCTCCGCGGTCGGCGTTCCCCGGAAGCTGGCCCGACGGTATGCCCTCACGCCCGCCCGCGCTAGGAAGGCAGTACTGCCTGACCGCAGGTCAGACCACGCATGAACGATCATGGACCGGCCCGGCCGGACCGGCGCTCAGGCCGGCACGGAGCAGCGGCGCAGCTCACGCATCTCGCGGACGTACTGCTCCTGGCCGACCATCCGGTAGAGCATCCGCGCCGGCGCCGGCACCTTGGCCATCAGGGCGCGCCGCTCCTCGTCGGTGGCGTCCTCGAGCATCGCGCCGAGCATCCAGGCCATCCGGTTCAGCGGGATCCAGCCGGCCGCCCGCAGTCCGAGGGCCAGCCACTCGCGCTGGGTGAAGTGCCGGTCGACCTCCGGCAGCACGCGGCTCTCGATCATGTCCAGGTGCGCGGCGACGTCGTCCGCCAGCTCGGCCAGGATGTCCACCAGCAGGTCCCGGACGTCCCCGTCGGCCGCGGCCAGCCAGAGGTCGAGCATCCCGTCCAGCTCGCCGAGCAACTCGACGTGCCGGCGATGGCCCTGCCGCATGCGGTCCTCCAGCGCCGGATCCAGGTGGGTGCGCTCGCTCAACCGGCGCCACAGCAGGTCCTGCTCGGCCTGGTGGTGGTGCCGCAGCGCGGTGGCCAGCTCGCGGTAGTGCCGGCCCAGCAGCGCGGCGCGTTCGACCTGGGCCGGCGCGACCTTCGCGACCAGCGAGGGCAGCAGGCGCAGTTCGCGGCGGAACACCTTGTGCACCAGGACCATGTCGGAGGCCAGCCGGGTCGCCCCGCCCCGGACGGGGTCGGTGCGGGTCAGGGTGACGGTCACTGCTGGCCTCCATGGTTACCGGTCGTTGCGATGACCCAAGGAGTTGTGAGCCGCCTGATTGATACCTGGGAGACGTGCCGGACCGAGCGTGACCGGCCGGCTCAGCGCGCGCGGGGATGCGAGGTCGCGTAGACCTCACGCAACGCCTCGACCGTCACCAGCGTGTAGATCTGGGTCGTCGTCACCGAGGCGTGGCCGAGCAGCTCCTGGACGGTCCGCACGTCCGCGCCGCCCTCCAGCAGGTGGGTGGCGAACGAGTGCCGCAGGGTGTGCGGGGAGACCCCGGCCGCCGGCAGGCCGGCTCGCCGGGCCGCGTCGGCCAGCACCTGCCAGGCGCTCTGCCGGGACAGCCGCCCGCCGCGGACGTTGAGGAACAGCGCGCCGCGGGCCCGGGCGGCGTCGGATCCGGAGGCCAGCGCGGGCCGGCCGCGGACCAGGTAGGCATCGAGGGCCCGCAGCGCGTAGGAGCCGACCGGGACGAGCCGTTCCTTCGATCCCTTGCCGCGCAGCCGGACCACGGACGTCACCGGCCCGAGGTCCGCATCACCGCCGGGGCGATCCGCACCGCGGCGGCCCAGGTCGATGTCGTCGACGTCCAGACCCACCGCCTCGCTGATCCGGGCGCCGGTGGCGTACAGCACCTCCAGCAGGGCCCGGTCGCGCAGCCCCCGCGGCCCGTCCGGGTCGGCGGAGCCCGCGGCGTCCAGCAACCGGATGACGTCGTCGACCGGCAACGCCTTGGGCAGGCGACGGGCCGGGGTGGGCGGCCGCACGTCGCGGGACGGGTCGGCGTCCGCAGTGCCCTCCTGCAGCAGGAACCGGTGCCACCCGCGGGCCGCCACCACGGCCCGGGCGGCCGACGACGCCGCCAGCGGCGGGCGGCCGTCGGCGCCGGTGCGCAGGCAGACCAGGAAGTCCGACACGTCGGTGGCCGTGACCTCGCCGACGCGGGTGCGGCCGGCGCCGGCCAGGAACTGCAGGTATCGCTGCAGGTCCCGGCGGTAGGACAGCAGCGTGTTGCGGGCGACCCCCCGCTCGACCGCGAGGTGGTCCAGGTACCCGCGCAGGGCCGCGGTCAACTCCGCCGACGGCTCCGGCTGGTTCTCGAGCACAGTCTGCGGCCGGGGCCCCGGCGGGCTCACCGATCGCCTTCCCGGCCTGCGGACCGTCCGCCGCCTTCAGCCCGGCCGACTTTCCGCCGCCGCGGGGCGCTCCGGCCGACCGTCCTCGGCGTCCCGGAGACCCGGCCGGGCGACGTCGTTGTCGCGGCCGGGCTCACAGCTCCCGCGCGCCTTCCAGGGGCGGCGCGCTGGGTGAGCCGGGCCCGCGATGGACCGTCCACGGCGCGTCGACCGCGGCCGGCCCGTCCGGACGATCGACCTGCCGGACGGTCCCGCGAAGCACGGCATCGGCGGCGAGCAGGCCCGCGACCGCCATGACGTTCACGATCGCCCCGGCCAGCGCGGCCTGCACCGCGACCCGCAGCGGCACCCAGACCACGCGGAGCTCGGCCTCCTCGTTATCCTCGCCATCCGGCCGGCCCGCGAAGGTCAGGTCGGTGGCCAGGTAGATGCGGACCGTCTCCTCGGAGAATCCGGGTGACGTCGCCACGTCGAGCAGGACCGACCAGGTCGCTGCCTCGTACCCGGTCTCCTCCAGCAACTCCCGGGCCGCGGCCGGCTGAGCCGGTTCCCCGGGCACGTCGAGCAGGCCGGCCGGCATCTCCCACAGCCGCCGGCCCACCGCCGGCCGGTACTGCTCGATCAGGAGCACCCGGGCGGTGTCCGGATCGGCGCCGTCCAGGGCGGCGACGGACACCGCGCCGCCGTGGCCGACGATCTCCCGCTTGGCCGTCCCGCCACCGGGCATCCGGACGTCGTCGACGCGCAGCTTGACGACCCGACCGTCGAAGACCGGCGTGCTGGAGACGACCTCGAAATCGTGCAGCCCCGACGTCATCCGGCGACCAGCTCGGCCGACTCGGACTCCGGCTTCGACCGGGCCGGGGCGGCCGACCCGGTGTCGGTGTCGGTGTCGGTCAGCGGGAGCCGCTCGGACTCCAGGTAGTCCAGGGCGGCCCGGACGAAGGCCGCGAACAGCGGGTGCGGCCGCGTCGGCCGCGACTTGAACTCCGGGTGCGCCTGGGTGGCCACCATGAACGGGTGCAGGTCCCGGTCCAGTTCGACGAACTCGACCAGGGAGGTGTCCGGGGATGTGCCGGACAGGTGCAGTCCCGCCGCCTCCAGCTTGTCCCGGTAGGCGTTGTTGACCTCGTACCGGTGCCGGTGCCGTTCGGAGACCGAGGTGGTGCCGTAGATCTCGGCGACCAGCGACCCGGGAGTGAGCCGGGCCGGGTAGGCGCCCAGGCGCATGGTGCCGCCCATGTCCTTGGCCCCGGCGACGACGTCGTGCTGGTCGGCCATCGTCGCGATGACCGGGTCGGCGGCGTTCGCGTCGAACTCGGCCGAGTTCGCGCCGCCCAGGCCGGCCAGGTTGCGGGCCGCCTCGATGACCATGCACTGCAGGCCCAGGCACAGGCCTAGGATCGGGATGCGGTTGGTGCGGGCGTAGGTGATCGCACCGATCTTGCCCTCGATGCCGCGCACGCCGAACCCGCCCGGGATCAGCACACCCTGGACGTCCGATAGCGCGGCCGCGGCGCCGGCCGGGGTGATGCAGTCGTCCGAGGCGACCCAGACGATCTCGGCCCGGGTGTTGTTGCCGAAGCCGCCGGCCCGCAGGGCCTCGGTGACCGACAGGTAGGCGTCGGGCAGGTCGATGTACTTGCCGACGACCGCGATCCGCACCGTCTCCGCGGGGTGGTGCACCCGCTCGAGCAGGCCACCCCACACGGTCCAGTCGACATCCTTGAACGCCAGGTTGAGCCGGCGCACCACATAGGCATCCAGACCCTCGCGGTGCAGCACCCGCGGGATGTCGTAGATCGACGGCGCGTCCGGGGTCGAGATGACGGCCTCGGCGTCGACGTCGCACATCAGCGAGATCTTGCGCTTGAGGTTCTCCGGGATGTCCCGGTCGGACCGGCAGATCAACGCGTCGGGCTGGATGCCGATGTTGCGCAGCGCGGCCACGGAGTGCTGGGTCGGCTTGGTCTTCAGCTCGCCGGACGGCGCCAGGTAGGGCACCAGCGACACGTGCAGGAAGAAGACGTGCTCCCGGCCGAGGTCGTGCCGCACCTGCCGGGCCGCCTCGAGGAACGGCAGCGACTCGATATCGCCGACCGTCCCGCCGATCTCGGTGATCACCACATCCGGCGCGGCCGCATCGTCGGCGTCGCCGGGGTGCGGCTCGGCCATCGCGCGGATGCGCTCCTTGAGCTCGTTGGTGATGTGCGGGATCACCTGGACCGTGTCGCCCAGGTACTCGCCGCGCCGTTCCCGGGCGATCACCCGCGAGTACACCTTGCCGGTGGTCACGTTCGCATCGGCCGACAGGTTGCGGTCCAGGAAACGCTCGTAGTGCCCGATGTCCAGGTCGGTCTCGGCGCCGTCCTCGGTGACGAACACCTCCCCGTGCTGGAACGGGTTCATCGTCCCGGGGTCGACGTTGATGTACGGGTCCAGCTTCTGCATGGTGACCCGCAGGCCGCGAGAAGTGAGCAGTCGACCGAGGCTCGAGGCGGTCAGACCCTTGCCCAGGGACGACGCGACGCCACCGGTGACGAAGATGTGTTTGGTGATTCGCGGCGCGTGCGCCAAGTCGGCTCCCGTGTCTGCTGCGGCCGGTTCGGCGGCTTCACCGATCGGCTGGCCGGGCTCCCGTCCGGGACCCTTCCACGGAATTTCACCCTAACATCCACACCCGGCCGCGGTGTGCCGCCGAGCGTCCCCGATCCGGTGGGACGCGCTGGCCCGCCGATCGCGCGGCCGTCCCGGGCGCCCCCTCCCGCGCGGATCAACTGGCCCGGCGCGGATCAACCGGTCGACTTCCGTCCCACGGATCACATTCGGCGTCGGTTCGTCCGCGCCGTCGTCGATGATCCGCGCGGGCAAGGCACGCCGGGCGGGGCCGGGCAGGGCACGCCGGGCGGGGCCGAGCACAAGATGCCCGGCAAACGGGGCCCGGAATGCACGAATCCCCGCCGTCCGCGCCGGGGGCGCGAGCGACGGGGATCCGAGGGGGACGGTCAGCCGACCGCCAGGGTCGGCGACTGGGCGGAGGCGTTCGCGCCGAAGCCGTACTGGCCCTGTCCCCCGCCGTTCTGCTCGACCAGGGCGAGCACGGTCGCGATCCGGCCGGTGTCGGAGTCGACGTTGTCGACGGTGCTGACCGTGCCGGCGAGCGCGGTGTTGTCGCGGATGACGCCGATGGTGCCGGTCGGCTGTTCCGACCCGGTGCGACCGGCCACCACGACCCCGGACGCCGTCTGCGCCAGCTGATTGGCGAAGTACGCGACGGCCCCGGCCTTGTCGGCCTCGGACCCCCCGGTGGCCTCGGCTCCGGTGAGCACGATCACCGACTGCCCGGCGGCCGGCGTCCCGGTGACGGTGATGAAGCCGGCGGACTGCAGCGCGGCCAGCACCGCGGCCCCCTGCTCGGCGTTGGCCACCGGCGCTCCGCCCGCGGGCGCCAGCAGCACGGAGGACAGCAGCCCACCGGCCACCGCCCCGGCCTGCGGGACCTCGGGCAGTTGGGCGCCGGTCGGCAGCGTGGTGGCGGCGACCTGCCGGAGCTGGTCGGCCCGCAGCGGGTCGCTGAAGTCGTTGGTCAGCTGGATCTGCCCGGTCACCGTCGCGCCGGCCCGGTTGAGCAGCGACAGGACGGCGTCCCGATCGTTGGGGTCGGCCGATGCGGTGGTCACCAGCACCACGTTGGTGCTGGGCAGGGTGCCGCGCACGGTCAGCGCACCCACCGAACCGGCGAACTTCTCGTCCGCGGCGATCCGCTGGGTCAACTGGTCGTTCGTCGTCGACAGCTCGCCCTGCTGGCTGGTCAGGTCGGCGTTGTCGCTGCGCAGATCGTTCAGCAGCGGCGACGACAGTTTGGTGGCGCCCAGGACGATGCCAAGGGCCAGCGCGAGGAACACCGCCGCGAGCGAGACGATGTGATAGCGCATCGAGATCATGCGAACAGTCCCCTGACCCACTCGACCAACTGGTTCCACCATTGCCGGATCAGGTCCGCGTACACCCCACCGACGTCCGCCACCATGAGCGCGGTGACGATGGCCGCCGCGGCCGCCAGGACCAGCAGCATCACCACCCACCAGGAGACGCGCGCCTTGTACAGGGACGCGACCACGGGTGACTCGACCACCTTGTTGGCGACGCGCATCCGGACCAGGAAGGTCGACGCGGCGGTGGACCCGCGGCCCTTGTCGAGCAGATCGACCAGGGTGGTGTGCAGTCCGACCGTGACGATCGTGGTGGCGCCGCGGCCGTCGGCCAGCAGCAGCGCCAGGTCCTCCGAGGTGCCGGTGGCCGGGAAGGTGACGGCCCCGACGCCGAGGTCCTGCAACCGCTCCAACCCGGGCGCGTGCCCGTCGGTGTGCGCCGGAATGACCACCTCGGCGCCGCACCGCAGGGTCTCGGAGTCGATGTGCTCGGGGTTGCCGATGATCAGCGCCGGGGTGTGCCCGGCGGCCCGCAGCGCGTCGGCGCCCCCGTCGACGCCGACGAGCACGGGCCGGAAGTCGGCGATGTACTTCTTGAGTGCCTTGAGCTGCTTCTTCGTGTCCGCCGAGGCCGCGACCAGCAGCACCTGCCGGCCCTCGATCGACGTGCTCACCTCGGGGATGCCGACGCCGTCCAGCAGCAGCGTCCGTTCCCGCTTCATGTACTCGATCGCGTTCGCGGCGAACGCCTCGAGCTGGGCGGACATGCCGGTCTTGGCCTCGATCATCAGATCGGCGATCGACTCGGCCGTCTGTTCGGTGCCCTGGGCGATCAGCTCGTCGCCGACGTACACCGCGCCGGCGTCGACCCGGATCTTCGCGCCGTCCTTGACCTTGCCGAACACGGCGTCGCCGACGCCGTCGACCAGCAGCACACCGGAGGCCACCAGGATCTCCGGGCCGAGGTTGGGGAAGCGCCCGGAGATCGACTCGGAGGCGTTGACCACCCCGGTGACCCCGGCCTTGACCAACGCATCGGCGGTGGCCCGGTCGAGGTCGACCTGGTCGATCACCACGATGTCCTTGTGCCCCACGCGGTCGAGCAGGGCGGCGCTGCGGCGGGAGACCCGCGCCACGCCGGTGACGCCCGGCAACGCGCGTGACTGACGTGACAGGAGTTTCATGCTCCGATCGTGTCAGCCGAGCGGGTGATCGGGCGGTAGCCGACCCGCCGTGTCGCGGCCGGACTTACCACAAATCGGCCGCCGGGGCGCCTGGAGGCAGGAGCGTTGACCCCGCGTCCCGGCCGGACCACCAGCCGGATCATCAGCCGGCCGACCCGCCGGCCCGAGTTCGGTCACCCGGGGGCGGAGCACGGTCCGCCCCGGACGTTCGCCGCCGGCGGGACGTCACGGGCCCTCTCGCCGGACGCCCGACGGTGCCGTCGGTGCATCCGGCGGAGCGGACTCAGCCGGCCCGCCGCAGCGTGCTCACCTCCGGACGGCGGGCCGCGGCCAGCAGCTCGCGGGCATGGGCCCGGGCGGTCGTGCCGTTGGTGCCGCCGAGCATCCGGGCGAGCTCGCGCTCCCGGTCGCGGCCGGCGACCAGCCGCACGTTCGACGTGCCGATGCGGCCCGAGGAGTCGGCGTCGACGATGTAGTGGCGATCGGCGTGCGCGGCCACCTGGGCGAGGTGGGTGACCACGATGACCTGGTGGGTCCGGGCGAGCGCGGCCAGCCGGGCCCCGATCTCGGTCGCGGCGCGCCCGCCGACCCCGGCGTCGACCTCGTCGAACACCATGGTCGAGACCGGATCGGCGTCGGCCAGCACGACCTCGAGGGCGAGCATGACCCGGGACAGCTCGCCACCCGAGGCCCCCTTGGCGATCGGCAGTTCCGGGGCGCCCGGGTGGGCGACCATCACGATCTCGACCTGGTCGACCCCGTCCGGCCCGGCCAGGCCCCAGCCCAGGTCCATCGGCACCGCATGGGTGTCGTCCCGGTCGGCGGCGCGCCGGGTGACCCGGACCCGGACGGTCGCCCGGGCCATCGCCAGCGACGCCAACTCGGCGGTCACCAGATCGCCCAACCGGTCGGCGGCATCGGCCCGGGCCCGGGACAGCGCCCCGGCCAGGTCTCCGACCTCGACGCGCAACCGGTCGACCTCACGCTGGCGCTGGGCCAGCCGGTCCTCGGAACAGTCCAGCTCGGTCAGCTCGTGCGCGGCGGACCGGGCCCATTCGCGGACGGCGTCCAGGTCCTCCCCGTACCGCCGGGTGAGCGCCCGGAGCGCGGCCTGGCGCTCCAGCAGGTGGGTCAGCCGGCCCGGATCGTCGTCCAGCGCGGTGAGGTAACCGGTCAGTTCCGAGGCCACGTCGGCCAGCACCACCGCCGACTGCCGGACCTGACCGGACAGCTCGGCCAGCCGAGGATCGTCGGCGCCGTCGAGCAGGTGCTGCGCCTCGTGCAGCAGCGCCGTCGCCGACGCCGCCGGACCCACCTCGTCGGCCCCGGTGAGCGCCTGCTGCGCACCGGCCGCCGCGGCTCGCAACCCGTCGAGGTTCTGCAGCCGCCGCACCTCATCGACCAGGTCGCGGTCCTCGCCCGGCTGGGGGTCGACGGCCTCGATCTCGGCCAACCCCAACCGCAGCAGGTGCTCGCGCTGGGCCCGCTCCCGGGCCCGGCGGCGGGCGTCGGCGAGGTCGCCGGCCAGCTGCTGCCACCGCGAACGCACCTCCCGGTAGGCGGCGACGTCGCCGGTCAGCCCGGCGAACCGGTCGAGCACGGCCCGCTGCGGCCCCGGCCGCAGCAACGAGATGGCCTCGGACTGGCCGGGCACCGCGATCAGCGGTTCGGCCAGCTCGGTCAACACCGCCAGCGGCACACGCCGGCCGCCGACATGGGCCCGGGACCGGCCGTCGGAGCCCAGCGTGCGCGCGGCGATCAGCGTGCCGTCCTCGTCGAACCGCCCACCGGCCGCCTCGACCAACGCGGCCAGGCCGGTGGCCGGCCCGGCGTCGCCGGGCGCACCGTCGCCGGTCGCGCACCGGATCTCCACGGCGGCCCGCTGCCGGCCCGCCCGCACCTTGCCGGCCTGGCCGCGCCCGCCGCAGATGAGGCCGAGCGCGGTGACCACCATCGTCTTGCCGGCGCCGGTCTCACCCGTGACCACGGTGAGCCCGGGGTGCGGCTCGATGACGGCCTCGTCGATCACCCCGAGGTCCAGGATCCGCAGCTCTTGCAACATATGTTCGACGATAGGCGTTCGAACGTCTGTGCGGAAGGCGGGCTCGGATCTTCTTGATCAAAACTTAATGTCGCTGGTCACGCCAACCGTGGACGGGCAACTTGAACTTGCGGACCAGCCGATCGGTGAAGGGCTGCTCGGTCAGCCGGACCAGCATCACGGGCCGCTCCCCCTTGCAGACGTGCACCCGCGAGCCCGGCGGGATCTCGTGCGCCCGCCGCCCGTCGCAGACCAGGATCGCGGTCGGTCCGTCCGGGTCGATGTGCACGGTGACCGTCGATTCCGGCGAGACGACCAGTGAGCGGGCGAACAGCGCGTGGGCGTTGGACGGCGCGATGAGCAACGCGTCGACCCCCGGCCACAGCACGGGACCGCCGGCGGAGAAGGTGTAGGCGGTCGAGCCGGTCGGGGTCGCGCAGAGCACGCCGTCGCAGCCGTAGGCGGAGACGCCGTGCCCGTCGACCTCCACGACGACGTCCAGGATGCGCTCCCGGCTGCCCTTCTCCACGCTGATCTCGTTGAGGGCCCAGCCGCCCGTGATGAACCGGCCGTCGTGCTCGACCCGGACCTGCACCGTCATCCGGGACGAGACGCGGTACCGCTGATCGACGACGGCCTGCAGCGCCTCGTCCAGGTCGTCCAGGTCGACCTCGGTGAGGAAGCCGACGCGGCCCAGGTTGATCCCCAGGATCGGCGCGGACAGCGGCCGGGCCTGTTCGGCGGCGCACAGCAACGTGCCGTCGCCACCGATGGCCACCACCATCTCGATGGACGGCTCGGTCGCGTCCGGGCCCTCGTCGGCCGGTTCGAACGGGTTGAGTCCCAGCTCCCGACGTTCACCCTCGGAAGCCAGCAGATCGATGCCCGCGGCGGCGAGGGTGGCGGCCACCTTGCGGGCGGTGATGTCGACGTCGGATCGGCCGGTGTGGGCGACGAGCATCATCCGCCGGTGCGTCCCTGCCGTCATTCCGGCCCCGCCTCGACGGCGGCGTCGATCAGCCCGCGCGGTTCGTCGACCGTCGCGTCGCGTCGCAGGTGCACGAAGAACTCCACGTTGCCGCTGGGTCCGGGCAGGGGTGAGGCGACCACGCCGGCCATGCCCCATCCCAGTAGACCAGCCGCCCGGGCCACGGTCGCCACCGCCTCCGCCCGCAACGACTTCTCCCGGACCACGCCGCCGGACCCCAGCCGCTCCCGGCCCACCTCGAACTGCGGTTTGACCATGGGCAGCAGATCGGCGTCCGGACGCGCGCAGGCAACCAGGGCGGGCAGGACCAGGGTCAGCGAGATGAAGGACAGGTCGGCCACGACCAGGTCGACCGGGCCCCCGATGTCGTCCGCGGTGAGGAAGCGGACGTTGGTGCGATCGTGCACGTGCACCCGCTCGTCGCTCTGCAGCGCCCAGACGAGCTGCCCGTACCCGACGTCGACCGCGACGACCTCGCGGGCCCCGCGCCGGAGCAGCACGTCGGTGAACCCACCGGTCGATGCGCCGGCGTCCAGGCAGCGGCGACCCTCGACCGGCACGGCGAAGGCGTCGAGCGCACCGATCAGCTTGTGGGCCCCGCGGGAGGCCCAGCGGGGGTCGTCGTCGAGGTCCCGGACGAGCAAAGCCGCACCGGGGTCGACGGCCGTGGCGGGCTTGCTCGCAACCTGACCGGCGACCAGGACCCGACCGGCCGCGATCAGCTCGGCCGCCTCGGTCCGGGACCGGGCGTGACCGCGCCGGACCAGTTCGGCGTCCAGCCGGCTCCTACGCACCCGGCCGTCCGGGAACCGGGCGGCCGGGGACGGGGCGACCGGGCGAGGGGCGGCCGGCCCCCGGGGCGGTCGCGTCGGAGGTCCGCGCGAGGGCCTGGACGAGCGCGTCGTGGATCCGGCCGTAGCCGGCCACCTGGTCGTGGGTGGTCGACCGGTCGAGCTCGATCAGGTCGACCTCGGCCCGTTCGAGCAGGTCGTCGACCGGTGCCTCGGGTCGCGCCGTCGGCTGGGCGTGCTCCACCGTCGTGTCCTCCCCGTCGGGTATCGATCCGACCGGTCCGATCGACCGGTCCGTCCGGACCAACCTACGTCGTGCAGGGTCCGGTTCAGTCCATCGACTCGGAGATCAGGCGTTGCCCGGAGTGGGTGGGCCGCACGGGGATCCCGCACCGCGTCAGCGCGGCCGCGGCGACGTCGTCGTGCGGCCGGACCGCCGTGAGCCCCGAGCCCCAGGCCGCGGCGGTGAGCAGGGCAAGGGCCCGCAGCGCGGCCGCGTCGGAGACCGTTCCGGTCCCGGCGGGTTCCTGGGCGGTCAGGACCAGGCTGGAGGAATCGCTGGTCACCGACCACTCACGGGTGGACCGGGCGGCCGACGGGCCGGGGATGCGCACCGCCCGGTCCTCCTCCACCAGTCCGCGCATGTCGAAGGCGACGAACGTGGGCCGGTGGTCGGGAGCGGCGGCCAGCAGATCGGTCGCGGTCGAGACCCCGGTGAGCACCATCAGGCTGGGGGTGCCGGCGCCGACCGCGCAGGCGATGTCGGTGTCCAGCCGGTCGCCGACGACCAGGGGACGGCTGCTGCCGACCTGGCGGACCGCGGCGTCCAGCAGCGGACGCTCCGGCTTGCCGGCGACCCGCGGGTGCAGGCCGGTCGCGGCGACCAGGGCGGCGACCATCGAGCCGTTGCCGGGAAGCATGCCGCGGTCCGTCGGCAGCGTGGTGTCGTTGTTGCAGGCCACCCAGTCGGCCCCGGCGCGCAGGGCGATGCAGCCCTCGGCCAGGTTCCGCCAGCCGGTGTCGGGCGAATGGCCCTGGACGACGGCGACCGGGTTCTCCTCGGCGAGGCGGACCGGCTCGAGACCGACCTGCCGGACGGACTCCTCGAGCCACGGCGCCCCGATCACCAGGACCTTGGCCCCGGCCGGATGCCGGTCGGCCAGCATCGCCGCGGCGGCCTGCGGCGAGGTCAGGACGTCGTCCGGCTCGGCGGCGACCCCCATCGACGTCAGGGCGGCGGCAACCTCGGCCGGCGGCCGCGACGCGTTGTTGGTGACGAAGACGGACCGGGCGCCGAGCACGGCGGCCCGGGCCAGCGCCGGCGCGACGTGGTCGATGGGCTGCCCGCCCAGGTACACCGTGCCGTCCAGGTCGAGCAGCAACGCGTCGTGCGCCTGCGCCAGGGTGGTCATCGAACTCCTTCGTGCCGGTCGTCGGACGACCGCTCGTGGGTGTCTTGGCCGTGCTGTTCCGGTCCTGAACCGGTCTGAACCGGTCCTGCTACTTGCCGTCGTCGGAGAACAGCACCTGCGGGATCTCGCTCGCCGCCCCGGCGGGGCCGGGGTCCGAGTCGCCGGTGCCGGTCCCGTCGCCGGGTCCGCCGTCCGGTCCATTGTCGGAGGTCGGCTCCGGTCCGATGGCGGGGGTCGGCTTCGGTCCATCGTCGGAGGTCGGCTCCGCGCCGGCCGGAGCGGGTCCGACCTGGACAGCCTCGGGTCCGGCCGCCGCACCGGTTCCGGCCGCGAGGCCGGCCACCGTCGCGTCGGTGACCTCACCGGAGTCCGCCCCGGGGTCGGCGTCGGTCACCGCCACGGTCTCCGAATCCGGGCCGGCCTCCCCGGTCGCCGGGTCGGCGGCCTCCTCGGTCGCCGAGCCGACGACGGCGGCCAACGCCTCGACCCGCTCGAGGGCGTCGGTGTCCTCGTCCGTGTCGGCGTTGGCGGCCCGGATGAACCAGGTCAGCGCCTCGGCCGGCCGGCCGGCCCGGTCCAGCAGGTCGGCGTACGCGTACCCCAGGCGCGGGTTCCGCGCCCGCTCCTGCGGGTCGAACTGCTCCAGATGGGCCAGCCCGGCCTCGGTCTGGCCCAGGTCGGCCCGGGCGCCGGCGACGACGGTGGCCAGCTCGACGCGGGCGTCGGCGTCCAGCTCGGTCGCCTGCTCCGACCGGGACAGCTCGATCGCCTTCTCCGGGTGCCCGAGGGCGCGCTCGCAGTCGGCGAGGACGGCGAGATGACCGGGTCCACCGCCCATCCGGCGGGCGGCCCGCAGCTCCCCGATCGCCTCGGCCCATTCGCCGGCCCGGTAGGCGACGAGACCGACCGTCTCCCGGACGACGGCGATACGCCCGCCGCGGGCCCGGGCAGCCCGGGCGTGCCACCAGGCCGTGTCCGGATCGTCGTCGGCCAGGGTGCCGGCCGCCACCAGGTGGGCCGCGACCCAGGTGGCGTTCTCCTTGCTCAGCCCCCGCAGATCGCGCCGGGCGTCGGGGTCGAGCGCCTCGGGGGTGGCCCAGTCCGGCAGCTCCGGCCAGGTCTCACCGATGTCCTCGGCGCGGCGCCGGGAGCCGGCGTCCGCGACGCGGGGCGCGTCGGACCGTTCGGGACGCTCGGTCCGGACGGACCGATCCGACCGAGGTCCGCGGCGGTCGTGGCCCCCGGACGAAGGCCGGTCGCGGTCGGGGCGGCGGGCCGGGCCCGTCCGCCGGTCCTGACCCTCCCGCCCGGGCCGCTCCCGATCGACCGGAGCCGGCGCAGCGGACGACGTCGTCGCCGGCGGGGCGGCCGGCGGGGTGTCGGACGCGAACAGGCCGGCGCCGAGGTTGCCACCGAAGTTCGTACCCGGGCGCTCCGCGTTCCGGCGCTCCTCGTCCGTCCGGTCCGCGGGCGGCCGGTGGGTCGGGCGCTCGGATCGATGGTCACGGTTGCCGGATCGATGATCGTCCCGATCCCGAGGCGGGCGGGAGTCGTCCCACTGGCGCCGGCGCGCCCGCGCGTCCCGAACGTCCCCACGATACGGATAGCGACCGGCCGGGCCGCCGGACTGGTGCTGCGGGCGGTCCGACCGGTCGGCCTGCGGACCCCGATCGCCCGGGCGGCGATCCGGACGGGAACCACGCTGATCGTCCCAGCGCCGGTCGTGATCGGGCCGGTCGGAACGCGGACGGTCGTCCCTGGGTCGATCATCTCGGGGCCGGTCCTCCCACCGACGCTGGCCGGTGGGCCGGTCGTTCCTGGGCCGATCCTCCCGGCGATCGGATCGGGGACGCTCGTCCCTGGGCCGATCATCACGGGGCCGGTCGTCGCCGGGTCGATCGTCTCGGGGCCGGTCCTGCCACCGACGCTCACCCGTGGGCCGGTCGTTCCTGGGCCGGTCGCCGCGTCCGCGATCACTCCAGGGACGGTGGTCCCGGGGACGGTCGTCACGGGTCCGGCTGTCGTCGGGCCGCCGATCCGGCCGGCCCGAGCGGTCCTGATACGGGCGACGCGCGTCGTCACGCCCACGGTCCCACGAATTCCGGGGACCCCGGTCGGAAGGCGGGCGCCGATCGACATCACCGTCGCGTCGGGGCCGGTCGTCGCGCGGTCCCCGCTCGTCCGCTCCGCGCCACTGCGCCGGACGCCGATCGCGGTCGTCCCGCGGTCCGCGGTCCTGGGGGCGGCCGTCGAACGACCGCCCGCCGGACGAGCGGTCACCCCGGTTGTCGCGGGCGTCGTACGGCCGGCGGTCCGGTCCACTGCGCGATCCGCGATCGCGGTCATCCCGGGCACCTTCCCCGGAGGAGGAACGGCGGGGGCGATCGTCGTCGAAGCGGCGCCCGCCCGACGGGCGGTCGCCCTGCGTTCCGCGATCGTCGGAAGGACGACGGGGACCCTGCGCCGGCGGCCGCCCGCGGTCGGGCCGGTCGCTCCGATATCCGGGACGGTCGTCGCGGTCGTCGCGGTCGGCTCGGTGGCCACGTTCGCGGTCGTCCCGGTATCCGGGACGTTCGCCTCGATCCGGGTACCGGGAACCCCGGTCTCCGTACGGACGTCCGGAGCCCTGCCCACGGCCGTCACCCCGATCGTCCCGGCTCTGGTTGCTCCATCGCCCCGTCGTCGGACGCGGTTCCCGGGACGCCGGCCGGCGCCCGTAGGGGCGGTCCTCCCGGTCGCGGCCACCGTGGGGGCGATCGTCGCGCGCCCCGCGCCGATCCTGTCCGCGATCGTCACGCGGCGGCCGGGACCGGTCCGGGCGGTCGGGGGCGGAATCGTTGTCGGTCATCGGCCGACCGCCGACGACGTCGCGACACGGAACGAAGCAGCCATGATCAAACCCTCGACAACATCGGAGATAAACGGAGCCGGATTCGGCCCGGACGACGGATCACACGATCCGGAAAACGCAGAAGGGGAGGTATCTTGCGTAATTCGCAAGATACCTCCCCTTCTGGAAAGTATGTCCGGCGGTGTCCTACTCTCCCACACCCCGGCGGGTGCAGTACCATCGGCGCAGAGAGGCTTAGCTTCCGGGTTCGGAATGGGACCGGGCGTTTCCCTCACGCTATAACCGCCGAAACTCTATGAACCATCACTCCTGCGGACGGCGATCGACCCCTCCCGGGGACTCACAAAGAGCCCCTTCAAGGAGACCGACCACCACACCCGCAAGCGGATTTGTTGGTTCAGATCTGCACAGTGGACGCGAACAAGAGTTCTTGGTTGTGGTAAGTCCTCGGCCTATTAGTACCAGTCAGCTCCACACCTCACGATGCTTCCACTTCTGGCCTATCAACCCGGTGGTCTAACCGGGGGCCTTACCCCACAAAGGGTGGGAGCCCTCATCTAGGAACAGGCTTCCC